>JBDHRZ010000388.1:0-3436 GCA_039807845.1 Rhodoferax sp. | reverse complement strand
AAGACCTGGGAGCTGGCGTTCGACGACCTGCGCGTGCCGGCCGATGCGCTCATCGGGCCCGAAGGCGGTGCGTTCGCCGCCTTCTCGCGCGGCCTGGAGGTCTACCGCGCGCACACCGCGGCACGTTCCATCGGGCTGGCCCGCGGTGCACTCGAAGACGCGCTGCGCCACGCGCAGGAGCGCGTGCAGTTCGACCAGCCGATCGCGCACTTCCAGGCGATCCGCTTCAAGCTTGCGCAGATGGCCACCGAGATCGAGGCTGCGCGCCAGCTCAACTACCACGTGTGCACGCAGATCGACGCGGGTGCGCGCTGCGACGCCGAGGCTGCGATGAGCAAGCTGTTCGCCTCCGAGATGTCCGAGCGCGTGTGCAGCGAAGCGCTGCAGATCCTCGGCGGTGCGGGCTACACCACGCTGCACGCGGTGGAGCGCTACTGGCGCGATGCGCGCCTCACCAAAATCTTCGAGGGCACCTCCGAGATCCAGTTGCGCATCATCTCGGACCGGCTGCTCGGGCGGGTGCCGGGCGCAGGTGGCTGAGCACCTGCGCGGCACGTCGCCACGGACTCTGGAACGCTCGGCGAACCCGATACGAGGAAACCTCCGCATGCTCCCCGACCTCGACCACCTGCGCAACTGGATCGGCCGCACCGAGACCAGCCACGACAGCGCCACGCTGGCGCCGTTGCGCGCGCTCGCGGCCACGCTGGACCGTGACGATGTGCCCGAGCGCGCGGGCGATGCCGTGCCGCCGCTGTGGCATTGGCTGTATTTCCTGCCCATGGCGCGGCAGTCGCAACTCGGGGCCGACGGCCACCCGCAGCGCGGCGGCTTCCTGCCCCCGGTGCCGCTGCCCCGGCGCATGTGGGCCGGCAGCCGGCTGGCGTTTCTCGCGCCGCTGTGCGCCGGCCAGGCGCTGCGCCGTGAGTCCCGTATCGAGGACGTGCGCATCAAGCAGGGGCGCAGCGGCGCGCTGGTGTTCGTGCAGGTGCTCCACGAGATCCATGGTGAGGCAGCACTGGCGATCCGCGAGACGCACGACATCGTCTATCGCGACGTGACCCCAGCGCCCGAGCGCGCGCCTGCCCCCGCCGCGGCCCCTGGACAGGCGCAGTGGCAGCGGCGCATCGTGCCCGATCCCGTGCTGCTGTTTCGCTACTCGGCGCTCACCTTCAACGGCCACCGGATCCATTACGACCACCCGTATGCCACGCAGGTCGAGGGCTATCCGGGGCTGGTCGTGCACGGCCCGCTGCTCGCCACGCTGCTGCTGGACCTGCTGCGCCGCGAATTGCCGCATGCGCAGGTCCGGCAGTTCGCCTTTCGCGCCGTGCGCCCGCTGTTCGATACGGCGCCGTTCCTCGTCTGCGGCGCGCAGCAGGATGAACACACCGTGCGGCTTTGGGCATGCAGCGAGGACGGACAGCTGGCGATGGATGCCAGCGCGATCATCGACTGATCGGAGCGGAGCGCGCGCCCATGTTCAACGAACCCGACGCGTACCAGGAGATTCGCGAGGCGGTGCGCCAGCTGTGCCGACAGTTCCCGGACGAATACTTCCGCAAGGTGGATGCGCAGAAGGGCTATCCCGAGCAGTTCGTCGATGCGCTGATGCAGGCCGGCTGGCTCGCCGCGATGATTCCCGAGGAATATGGCGGTACCGGGCTGGGGCTGGCGGCGGCCAGCGTGATCATGGAGGAGATCAACCGCAGCGGTGGCAACGCGGGCGCCGTCCACGGGCAGATGTACAACATGGGTACCTTGCTGCGTAACGGCAGTGCGGCGCAAAAGCGCAAGTACCTGCCCGAGATCGCGGCCGGGCGCCTGCGCATCCAGTCGATGGCCGTGACCGAACCGGGCGCCGGCACCGATACCACCGGCATCACGACCACCGCGGTGCGGCGCGGCGAGTGCTACGTGGTGAACGGCCAGAAGGTCTGGATCAGCCGCGTGCAGCATTCCGACCTGATGATCCTGCTGGCGCGCACCACGCCGCTGGCCGAGGTGCAGAAGAAGTCCGACGGCATGTCGATCTTCATCGTCGATCTGAAGCAGGCGATCGGCAAGGGTCTCTCCGTGCGGCCGATCGCGAATCTGGTGAACCACGAGACCAATGAGCTGTTCTTCGAGAACCTCGAGATTCCGGTGGAGAACCGGATCGGCGAGGAAGGCAGCGGCTTTCGCTGCATCCTCGACGGGCTCAACGCCGAGCGGACCCTGATCGCCGCCGAGTGCATCGGCGACGGCTACTGGTTCGTCGAGCGCGCGCGCCGCTACGCCGGTGAGCGCATCGTGTTCGGCCGCCCGATCGGGCAGAACCAGGGCGTGCAGTTCCCGATCGCCGAGGTCCTGGTCGAGGTGGAGGCGGCCAACCTGATGCGCTTCGAGGCAGCACGGCGCTTCGATGCCGGCCAGGCGTGCGGCGCGCAGGCCAACATGGCCAAGCTGCTCGCGGCGAAGGCGAGTTGGGAGGCGGCCAACGTCTGCCTGCAGACGCACGGCGGGTTCGGCTTTGCCACCGAATACGACATCGAGCGCAAGTTCCGCGAGACGCGGCTCTACCAGGTGGCGCCGATCTCGACCAACCTGATCCACGCCTACCTGGCCGAGCACGTGCTCGGCCTGCCGCGCTCGTACTGAGTATCCTGAACCCTACCCGCGGCGCCAGGTAGCCCCAAGGAAACGAGAGACTTCCGACTCGTCTTCCCGCGAGCGACCGGCGCGGGACGTGGGCCGGCGCACCTGGCGACTACATCAGCGGCCCCATCCGCTTCTCGCCGCGCTCGTACACCACGTGCGCGCGGCCGACCAGCAGCGGGTCGATCTGGCCGATGTCCGGGGCCGACTTGTTGGCGTACGGCAGTTTGTGCAGCACGTAGCGCATCGCGTTGAGGCGCGCGCGCTTCTTGCAGTCGCTCTTGATCACGGTCCAGGGGGCGTCGGCGGTGTCGGTGTTGAAGAACATCGCCTCCTTGGCCTTGGTGTACTCGTCCCACTTGTCGAGCGAGGCCTTGTCGATCGGGCTGAGTTTCCACTGCTTGAGCGGATGGATCTCGCGCTCGCGAAAGCGCCGCCGCTGTTCCTTGCGGCCGACCGAGAACCAGAACTTGATCAGGTGGATGCCGCTGCGCACCAGATGGCGCTCGAATTCGGGCGCCTGGCGCATGAATTCCTGGTATTCGTGCGGCTCGCAGAATCCCATCACGCGCTCGACGCCAGCACGGTTGTACCAGGAGCGGTCGAACAGCACGATCTCCCCGCGTGTCGGCAGGTGTTCGACGTAGCGCTGGAAATACCACTGGCCGCGCTCGAAATCGGTCGGCTTCTCGAGCGCCACCACGCGCGCACCGCGCGGATTGAGGTGCTCCATGAAGCGCTTGATCGCGCCGCCCTTGCCGGCAGCGTCGCGGCCCTCGAACAGGATCACCACGCGCTG
>JBDHRZ010000387.1:0-3456 GCA_039807845.1 Rhodoferax sp. | reverse complement strand
GCAGCACGAGGAACAACCGATGCGGCGCGATCCCGCTCTCGAAGGCCTCCGGCAGCAGGTGGATCACGGCGGTGGCCAGCAGCGCGCCGGCGGCCAGGCTCAGCATGTGGCGGGTGTAGCGGGCCAGCGCGCCGAAACTGAGTACGGCGGCGATCCAGACGCTGCCGATACCGGCCGCCAGCGTCGCGAGCAGGATTGCGCCCAGGGTCATGGAAACAGCATCATGGTGCACAGGAGGTTTCGGCCTGCCGGGAGGCGTCGCGCCTCGACCCGGCCGGCGCACGTCAGCGCGGCGCGCACGGCGGCTGGCGTGAACGAGGTCACTATCCGTGCGCGATCGCGCAAGCGCAGGCCGGGAAGTGTCGCAGATTTATCACCGCCCGCAGGCCTGTTCATGGCTCAATGCCCGGCGGGTCATGCCGATATGGCACGAATAGCCCGCCCACGACAGCGCACTGGCCAGGACCCGAACCCACGACCCGAACCGACCCATGGCGCCGCCTGCTCATCCACCCCCTTCGCCTGTCCCGGCGCGCGCCCCGCTGCTCGCACTGCTGCTGCTCGGCCTGGCCGCTGCAGCACTGGTGGGCTGGCTGAGTGCCAGCTTGGGGGCGGGCGCGACCCTCGGCGTACTGGTGGCGCTGCTGTCCGCGGCGCCGTTTGGCGCCGCGCTGGCGCTGCTGGTACGACACGACCGGCGGCTGCGCCAGTCGCTCGGCGCATCGGCACGAAGCCAGCACCGCATCACCGAACTGGAACAGGAACTCGTATTGCTGCAGCGCGAATGCGACCAGCTCACGCGGGCTCAGCTGCGTGCCAGCCAGGCGAACGAGAAACTCGAACGCGAATCGGCCACCGACGGCTTGACCGGCATCACGAACCGACGCCGCTTCGACGAAATGCTGGGCATCGAGTGGTTGCGCGCGGCGCGCTCGGGCGCCAGCCTGAGCCTGCTGATGTTCGACATCGACCACTTCAAGCGCTTCAACGACCACTACGGCCACGTCGCCGGCGACGAATGCCTGCGCCGGGTGGCGCAGTTGCTGCACTCCAGCGCCCGGCGTGCCGGTGACCTGGTGGCGCGCTACGGCGGCGAGGAATTCGTCGTGCTGCTGCCCGGCGCACGGCTGGCCGACGCGCTGGAACTGGCGCAGCGCTGCCAGCAGGGCATCGACGCGATGGCCTTGCCGCACGCTTCCTCCCCCACCGCCGATCACGTGACGTTCAGCATCGGGATTGCCTGCGTGGTGCCGAGCGCCACGCAGCAGCCCGCCGCGCTGGTGAACGCCGCCGACACCGCGATGTACCGCGCCAAGACCGCCGGCCGGGCGCAGTACGCAGTGGCCACGCGCGCCGACTGGGAAATCGACAAGGACGAGCCCCGCTCGCAAGCCGGCGCGCTGTAGCCGCGGTACCCCCGGGCGCCGGACCGCCGGCCCGGGCGGTGCGGCACGCCTCGCCCGGCACCCTCCGGCACCCCCGGGGTGCGCGTGAAGCACCTGGTGACTGGCCCACGAGGAAACGCAGGGCCGCCTCCAGGTTTGCGCGCACGCCCGCACAAGGCCTGGATTGGGGCGCTGTCAGTGCGCCTGGTCCCAGTTGGCGCCGACGCCGATCTCGGCCAGCAGCGGAACGCGCAGGCTCGCCACGCCCGCCATCAGGCGCGGGATTTCCTGGCGCACCCAGTCGACTTCCTCCTGCGGCAGTTCGAACACCAGTTCGTCGTGCACCTGCATGATCATCTTCGCGCCGCGTCGTTCGGCGTCGAGCACCTGCTGCACCTTGACCATGCTCAGCTTGATCAGGTCGGCGGCGGTGCCCTGCATCGGCGCGTTGATCGCCTGGCGCTCGGCCGCGCTGCGCCGTGGCCCGTTGGGCGAGCGGATCTCGGGCAGGTAGAGCCGCCGGCCAAACACCGTCTCGACATAGCCGCGCGCGCGCGCCTGCTCGCGCGTCTCGTCCATGTAGCGCTTGACACCGGGATAGCGCTGGAAGTAGCGCTCGATGTAGTTGCGCGCCGCCGTGTTGTCGATGCCCAGGCTGCGCGCCAGGCCGAACGCGCTCATGCCGTAGATCAGGCCGAAATTGATGACCTTGGCGTAGCGGCGCTGCTCGCTGCTGACCTGCGCGGGTTCGAGGCCGAACACTTCGGCTGCGGTGGCGCGGTGCACGTCCATACCCTGGGCGAACGCACGCACCAGCGCCTCGTCCTGGCTGATGTGCGCCATGATGCGCAGCTCGATCTGGCTGTAGTCGGCACTGGCGATGACGTTGCCGGGCGCGGCGACGAAGGCCTCGCGCACGCGTCGCCCTTCGGGCGTGCGGATCGGGATGTTCTGCAGGTTCGGCTCGTTGCTCGACAGCCGGCCCGTGACCGCGACCGCCTGGGCATACTGGGTGTGCACCCTGCCCGTGCGCGGCAGCGCCAGTTGCGCGAGCTTGTCGGTATAGGTGCCCTTGAGCTTGGCCAGGCCGCGGTGCTCCAGGATCCGGGCCGGCAGCGGAAAGTCCTCCGCCAGCTTTTCCAGCACTTCCTCGTCGGTGCTGGGCACACCGGTGGCGGTCTTCTTCACCACCGGCAGGCCGAGCTTGCCGAAGAAGATCTCGCCGATCTGCTTCGGGCTGCCCAGGTTGAACGGCTGCCCGGCCAGCGCGTGCGCTTCGGCCTCGAGCTGCATCATGCGCTGGCCCAGCTGATGGCTTTGCGCGGCCAGCGTGGGGGCATCGATCAGCACCCCGTTGCGTTCGATCCGGTACAGGGTTTCGCTGCTGTCGATCTCGAGCTGGTAGATGAACGCGAGCCTGGCATCGGCCTCGATGCGCGGCCAGAGCACCTGGTGCACGGCCAGCGTCTGGTCCGAATCCTCGCACGAATAGGTGCTGGCGCGCTCGATGTCGACCTGGGCGAAGCCGATCTGGTGCACGCCCTTGCCGCACAGATCCTCGTAGCTCAGGCCACTGCGCCCCAGGTGGCGCTCGGCCAGGCTGGCCAGCCCGTGCGGGCGATGCACCTCCAGCACGTAGCTCTGCAGCATCGTGTCGTGCGCATAGCCGCGCACCTCGATGCCATGATTGGCGAATACGTGGCGGTCGTACTTGATGTGCTGTCCGAGCTTGCGGCAGTGCGCGTCCTCCAGCCAGGGCCGCAGCCGCGCCAGCACCGCCTCGCGCGGCAGTTGCTCGGGCGCGCCGGGGTAGCTGTGCGCGAGCGGCACGTAGGCCGCCTGCAGCGGCGCGACGCTGAAGCTCACCCCGACGATCTCGGCGCGCATCTGGTCGAGCGAGCTCGTCTCGGTGTCCAGCGCCGCCAGCGGTGCGGCGCGCAGGCGTTCGATCCAGGCATCCAGCCGCTCCCAGCTGAAGATGGTCTCGTAGACCGTCTCGCGCGCGGGCGCCGCGCGCGAGACGGCGCCCTCCGGCGGCGCGCCGGCTGCCTCGCCGTGCGCAGCGCCAGCC
>JBDHRZ010000386.1:0-3493 GCA_039807845.1 Rhodoferax sp. | reverse complement strand
CCGCATCCTCAAGGCCCTGGTCAAGGGCGGCTACCTCGCCATCGAGGAGCACCGCATCGTGCTGCTCGCGCGCCTGCCGCAGCGCTGGTAGTGCACCGGCAGCGCGGCGCCACCACGACAGGCCTGCAGACCCCGGATGGTGCATGCGTCACAAAACGCGTGCAGCCGCCGACACACCCTGCCGCGGCCGCTCCTGCATAAGCTGTGGTCCACGCACTTGCACGGGAGCATCGTCGCATCCCGGGTGCGCATCAAGGAGGAGCACACCATGTCCGCAGCCACGTCCCCGATCGTTCCCGCAGCACCGACCATGCCGGCCTGGGGCCCGGCCATGGAGTCGGTCGAAGCGTCCGAACTGCAGTTGCTGCGTCTGGCGCTCAACCAGATCGATTACGGCGTAGTCGTGGTGGACACCGACAGCGCCATGCTCCAGTTCGCCAACGCGCTCGGACATGCGAGCCTGCAGGACCATCCGGCAGGCCCGAGCATGGCATCGAAGGGACACGGCCTGCGCCTGCTGCACGGGCGCGTCATGGCGCAGCGCGCATGCGACAACGAGACGCTGCGCGGCACGCTCGCGCGCGCCCGTTCCGGGCTGCGCGGCTTCCTGTGCCTGGGCGAACGCCGCCAGTCGTCGGCCGTCGCGGTGCTGCCCCTGACCGGTGCCGCCCGGCCCGTGGCCCTCGCCAGCACGCGGCCGGGCGCTTGCGCGCTGCCGAGTTACGCCTCGCTGGTGTTTGCCAAGCAGCACCTGTGCGACGACTCGACGATCGCCCTGTTTGCGCGCGAATGCGGCCTCACCGGCGCCGAAGGCCAGGTGCTGGCCCAGGTGTGCAAGGGCCTGCGGCCGGCGCAGATCGCGCTCGACCACGGCGTACGCATCTCGACCGTGCGCACCCAGTTGCGCAGCGTGCGCCAGAAGACCGGTTGCGGCACGATCCGCGAACTGGTGCAGAAAGTCTCCGTGCTGCCGCCGATGGCGCGCCAGTTGTCGGCACAGGCGCGCCTTTGAGGCCCTCCGAGGCGTTGCGCACCAGTCACCCGTGCAGCACGATGCAATATCGCGGGCACTGGCAGACGACGCAGCTTGCCGCAGCCCGCCGGATTCCGACTGCGGCGCCTGGCGCGCAGTGCCGCTGTGGGAGAATGAAAATTTTCCAATCCACTGACGGAACAACTACATGATTCGAGAAGTCCAGGGTGACATCCTGCTGAGCCGCGCCGACGTCATCGCGCACGGCATTGCCACGCACGATCCATTCGATTCCGGCTTGGCGCTGGCATTGCGTGAGCGGTTTCCTTCGATGGTCAAGGACTACCGCCACACCCTCCACGCGGGCACCCCCGCGACCGGCGAGATCTGGAGTTGGCGCGGTGTGAACGAGGATGGTACGACGCGCGGTATCGTCAACCTGCTGACGCAAGGCATGCAAAGCCAGGACAAGGCGGCGCGCCCGGTCAAGGCAAAGCTCGAGGACGTGAACCGGGCGTTGCGCGCGCTGGCCAGGCACGTGCTGGACGAGCGCATCAAAAGCGTGGCGCTTCCGCGCCTGGCCACTGGCGTGGGCGCACTCGACTGGCGCGACGTCAAGCCGCTGATCCAGCAACACCTGGGCGGTCTGGGTATCCCGGTGCTGGTGTACGAGGTCTACCACAAGGGCGTCGAGGCCGACGAAGCGCTCGGCTGAGCATCGACACCGAAGCCGATCACACTGGCACCGCAAGAGTGATGCCGTGATCGGATGGCCCTTCGTCCGTGCGCGCAGTGCGGGCAGCACATCGAGCCTGGCCCAGCCAGTTCGATGGGCACAGCCTTGGCCGGCAAGCGGCGCGGACGTCCGTGTCTGTACCGGATGTGCGCGCCGCCTACTGTTCCTGGCGCGATGATTGACACCAGAAGACAGTTGGACTCATAACACATTCGGCACGCTGGAATCTGTCGGTATTCCTGCCAATGCCTCGTGTGCCCGTTGTGCGCATGAAGGCAACATGATCGCAACTTGTTGATTTCCCGAAGATCAGGTCTCAGGCACGTGATTTGCTACCACAAGGTGTTCGGTTATCCGGGCATTTCAACCAAGGAGGTAAATCGTGAATTTTTCACCTGTACGCATCAAGATGGTGCCTCTCGCGGTCGCGATCATGGTGGCCGGCCTGTCGGCCGGCGCCTGGGCCACGCCGCAGGCATTCGGCCCGATCACGCTGGACGCCAACTATGCACTGGGCGGTGGCGCCACCGTCGATGGCATGACCGACCCCAGTTCCAACCTGTATCCGCCGGGCGGCAGCAGCGACGGCGCCGACTTCTACCTGATGAAGAACGACACCAGCGGCAACAACGTGTTCTTCCACGTCTACGGGTTTGCCTCGACCCCGACGTACTTCGGCGCTCGTGCCTCTGGTGAGGGCCAGTTCGCTGCCGACGCCCGCACCACGCTCACGCAGGTGTTCACGAACACCACCGGCGTGGCGCAGATGTACAACTTCGCTTTCTGCTTTCTATGTCGACGCGGGCGAGGTCGGCGTGATGGGAACCGGTGACGGTTTTGCCAGCCTGCTGCTGAACGTGAAGAAGAACGGAACCAGCGTCGCGAAGGATTTCACCAGCATCACCCAGACCGCCGCGGGCGTCGTCTGTGCAGACACGGATGTCGGTTTGTCCTACATGTCGTGCGCTGACGCCACCTCGTCGCACGCCTACGGCAGCGCACAGTCGTTCAACGTCAGCATGGGCCTCGTCAACCCCGGGGAATCCTTCACACTGGACTACGACATCATCGCCACCATCTCGGGCAACCTGAGCGGCGGCGACAGCACCTGGTACCAGGCATGCCGCGGCGGCTACGGCGAAGCTGCAGCGGCCGCCACCGGCGGCGATGGCTATGGAGGCCCGATCGACGGCGACAAGGAGGTGTGCACGTTCCACCAATGGTTCCCGGGCTCGGCGATCGCCCGCTCCGGCGATCCGTTCAACGGCCCGCAGTTCGGTACGGGCGGCCCGAGCGCAACGGACCCGGCAAACTTCGCCATGACCAACTCGCCCGCCAACGGCGTACCCGAACCGGGATCGCTGGCATTGATCGGCCTGGGCCTGGCCGGGCTGGCGGCGGCGCGACGCAGGAAGGCATGACCCGAAGGACAGCGAAGCGCGCCAAGCGACCGGGAGCGCCCTGAAAGCGCCCCCGATCGTGGCTGCGCCAGCCCCCCACCTCCGCAGGAAGTCGAAGAAACCTGGGAGCGATCCTGCGTTTTGCTGAGCGAGGGGGAGGCGGCGGCAACGCCGGCCACGCACTGCGGCACCTTCGGGTGCCGCTTTTGTTTCGCCCGCAGGTTGCGTCCTCCTTGGTAGCATCGCCCGATGGCACGATTTCTTTTAGCTCTTTTCGCGAAACGTATGGATCAGATCACGACCTGATAGCCAAAGCCAGTACCGACGCGGGTTCCGGGGCGGATCCAGGAGCGTGATCGAGCATACGAAACCAGCCCAGGTAAG
>JBDHRZ010000385.1:0-3494 GCA_039807845.1 Rhodoferax sp. | reverse complement strand
GGTGCCGGGCGCGCTGGTGTTGTGCCCGACGCGCGAACTCGCGCAGCAGGTCGCCCATGACGCGATCGACCTGGTGCGTCACTGCCGCGGCATGCGCATTGCCTGTGTCGTTGGCGGCATGCCTTACCAGATGCAGATCGCGCGGCTGCAGAACGCGGACCTGGTCGTCGCCACCCCCGGGCGGTTGCTCGACCTGCAGCGTTCCATGCAGATCAAGCTCGAACAGGTGCAGTTCCTGGTTGTCGACGAGGCCGACCGCATGCTCGATCTCGGGTTTGCCGATGACCTGGCAGAGATCAATCAGCTCACCATCGAACGCAGACAGACCATGATGTTCAGCGCCACGTTGGCGCCGCGCATCCAGCAACTGGCGGCGCGCGTGATGCGCGAACCGCAGCGGGTGCAGATCGACCCGCCGCAGCAGAAACACCAGAATATCGAGCAGGCGCTGTTCTGGGCGGACAACGCGCAGCACAAGCGCAAGCTGCTCGACCATTGGCTGCGCGATGCAACGATCAACCAGGCGATCGTGTTCGTCGGCACGCAGATCGAGTGTGACGGCCTGGCCGGCGAACTGCAGCAGGATGGTTTCAGCGCCGTTGCCCTGCATGGTGCCCTGAGCCAGGGCATGCGCAACCGGCGTCTGATGGCACTGCGCGATGGCAGGGTGCAGATCCTGGTGGCTACCGATGTGGCGGCGCGTGGCATCGACGTCCCGACCATCACGCACGTGTTCAATTTCGGCCTTCCGATGAAGGTGGAGGACTACACCCATCGGATCGGCCGTACCGGAAGGGCTGGGCGCGATGGCCTGGCGGTCACGATCGCCGAATTGCGCGATCGGCGCAAGGTGTTCGACATCGAGGCCTATTGCCGCCAGCCGTTCAAGGCCCGGACCATCGAGGGCCTGGAACCGCAGCAACGTCCGCCCGAGTTTTCTCGTCCGCGTCCGCGCTTCGGTGGTCGTGACCCTCGCGCGGGATTCGATGCGCCTGCGCGCGAACGTCGGTTCAGCGCTTCGGCGCGTGGTCGCGACGGTGGTAGCTACGCACCGCACAACGACTTTGCCCGTCCCGCCGACCACGCTCGGCGGGGTGACTACGCAACGCGACGTGACTACGCAACGCGACGTGATTACGCGCCGCAAGGCGACTACGCGCCGCGAGGCGACTATGCTGCCCGAGGGGACTACGCACCGCGCGGCCACCATGCCGGTCGCGACGAGCGTGCCTCGCGCAATGACTTCAGCGCACGCAGGCCGGGCCTGCCCAGGCAGGCGCCGCAGCACGTGCCGTTCGGGCCGGGGGGCGGCAGTCAGCACGGGGGTCCGGGCTATGGTCCGCGGGCCGATGCACGCAAACCGACCCGCCCGGGCCGATCCATGCGCGGTTGACCGACGGGCGGGGTCGGCGGCAGGCTGGCGCCTGCGTGCAGCGCGGCCCCTTGCTGCAGCGACGCTCACCCGGTGCGGCGCTGGTGCGGCGGCGCCGCACCAGCGCATCCTCGAGGGTGTCGTGGGTTATGCAGGCACTTCCAGGTCGAGCAATGGTGCGTATTGCTGGGCCCCGAAGATGTCGCCATCGCCGGCGCAGCCGCTCGGCCGCAGGCGGTAGATGGTGAACTTGATCGCCAGTCCGGGGTCGTATTCGACGAAATCCGAGATGCGCGCGGGCTCGATCCGGTACAGATTCGCCATGCGCTCGCGCGACAGCACCTTGGCGCGCTTGACGCGTTCGTAATTCTCCCGGTCACGGAAGATGATGTCGAAGGTGATCTTGTTGACGCCAGCATTCTTGCTGCGGATCGTCTTCGCCAGTTCGTGCAGTTTCTGTGTGGGCATGATGGGTTCCGGTTTCAGGCGCCGATCTCGACCATGTGCGTCTTGAACAATTCCATGGCGTCATCGACCGCCACGGTGTGGTTGAGCGTCCAACGGTATGCGGGGCTGGCGTGCAGCACTTCATCGAGCGGGAACGCGACCGAACCGGCCGTCCCTTTCACGTCCGGCAGCCGCGCATAGAACATCTGGCGCAGGCCGATCATTGTCAGTTCTTCGGCCATCTCGCGCGTCGGTGCCACACCCTGGACCATCACGCACAACTCATGGCCCGGCTGGTCGCGCAAGGGCTCGAGCGCGCCCATCACGCCGTCGCGTCCGTAGACGTTGTAGAGCAACTGGTAGCCGCTGTCGCCGAAGCGCGCCCGCACCTGGTTGCGCGCCCATTCGATTACCTGGTCGACGTTGGCGACCGTGTACGGGTCACGGATACCGCACAGGCCGACATAGCGTTCGCCGACCTTGCCCGAGCCTTCGAGCTTGACGCGCGTGACCTTGTCCGCGATGAAGCGCGAACCGGTGATGCGCGTCGTGCGCTCGTCGAACTGCTCGTAGTGGCAGTGCGTCATGTCGAGCTTGCCCCCGGCGAAGAATTCCTCGTAGGGGTTGGAGCGTTCGTACATCGCATGACCAGCCACGGAAGCCACCGTGCAGCGCTGCGGCGGGTACATGGCGGTGACCTTCACGTCCTGTTGCGAGATTTCGCCCAGCACGGTTTCCTTGCCACCGTATGGCTCCGCGCAGAAGGAGGCGCATTCCAGCACCTTGCCCAGGTAGTACGCGTTGTCGGCCGGAAAGCCGTGGTGGATCGCCGGTGCGGCGAACACCGCCGCGTCGGAACTGCGCCCGCCGATGATGACGTCGGCCCCCTGGCGCAGCAGTTCGACGAACGGGTGCACGCCCGCCATCGCCACGATGCGGTCGGTGGCGTCGAGTTCGGCTTCGGTGAGGTCGGCAAAGCCGTCCAGTCCGGTTACGGTGCTGCCCGCGCGCATCCGGGCGCGCAGGTATTCCTTGTCGACCTCGGAATAGAAGTAACCCAGACGAAACCTGGCCAGTTTGTGCTTGTGCGCCAGTTCGGTGATGATCTTCACGTACAGGTCGACGCGGCTGTTGGAGCCGGTGTCTCCTGCCGAGCCGATGATCATCGGAACGCCAAGTTTGCGCGACGCCAGCAGCATCTGCTCGAGGTCGTGGCGCTGCCAGGCTTCGGGGCTGGTGGAAGTGTCCGACCCCAGTGGTACCGGGCCGACGTCGTCGCTGCCCGAGTCGGCTGCGATGTAGTCCGGTCGCGCATCCACGCCGATCCAGAAGCTCTCGGTGCGCAAGGGGGCAAAGCCCAGGTGTCCGTTGGGACAGATGATCTTCATTGTCTGCATGCAACTTCCTGTCGATGGTGGCACCGCGTCGCTGCGGCCGCACTTTTGATAGCAGATTCCATGCCATATGAGGGATGCTGTGCCTGTCGGGTTGCGGCATGGCGTCGCGAAAAGGCCGTTCGCTGTCGTTCATCCATGCGCCCGACCGGCCTCTGGTGTTTCCTCAGGGCCAACTCGGCGGCGCACGAGCGGCGCATCGATCCTCTCGATCAGCTTGCCGCGTGCTGATCGCGCTACCTGTTCGCGCAATGCACGCACGCTGCGGGCAGTCTGGCCCC
>JBDHRZ010000384.1:0-3517 GCA_039807845.1 Rhodoferax sp. | reverse complement strand
CTGGGCGCTACGTGGCGGTGTAGGAGCAGGCCTTCACGCCGGCTTGCCGTCGTCGCCCAGTTCCCGCAGGCAGCGCTCCTGCGCCTGCATGAGCAACTGCGCCAGCGGATGGCTTGCCGCCGCCAGGCCGTTGCGCCGCGCGTCCCGCGCCAGCGCGGTGAATCCGGGGGTGATGTCCCAGGGCTGGGCGGCCAGCCCGAACAGGCGGTGTGCCTGTTCCGTGACTGCGGTGCCGAACGCCTGTGAAGGCGGCAGGGCCAGCGGGGCGCTCAGGCCGGCCCGATCGATCAGGTTGAAGGCGACCGTCCAGCCGGTATCGTGCAGCATGCCGGCCAGGTAGGCGTCGAGCACCGGTTGCCCGCTGGCGTCGGCCAGGATCGCGGTGTGCCTGGCCAGCGCTTCCGAGTGTTCCCACATCCGTGGCCCGGCGCGCCCGCTCAGCGGCCCGGGCGCGGCGCCGTAGATGGGCTTGAGCAAGACGCGCGCGATCACGGTCTGCAGGCCCTGCACGCCGATCAGGTTGATCGCCTGCTCCAGGCTGCTGACCTCGCCCTGCACGCGGTAATATGGGCTGCTCGCCAACCGCATCAGCTCGGCGACCAGTTGCGTGTCCTTGCCGACGCGCTCGACGATCGCCGGCGTCGGCAACGTGTCGCTTTGCCGGATCAGCGCGATCAGTTGCGGGATCAGTGCGGCGGCACGCGGCAGCAGGTTGTCGGCAACGGCGGGTTGCGCCAGGGCGCGTCCGACTGCCTCCAGCGCGTCGCGCTCGATCGCCGTCATCGGACTGTCCGCCAGTGCCGTGCAGCCCAGCAGCCACGAGATCGCCTGCTGCCCCGGCGCCGGTACGGCGGGCGACGGCTGCACGGATGCCGGTGCCTGCGTCGATGCTGCCGGCACGGCGTCGGCGAGCGGTTCGATGCGCAGTGGCGGCTCGTCCGCCTGCCGCTCATGGCCGGTGCGGGCGGCCTGCCTGCGGCCGGGCATCAGCCAGGAGAGCCAGCTCACAGCCACGTCCTCGCGGGCAAGCGCAGGGCCGCTCCCAAGTTTCCTCGCACCCCCTCGGGGGGCCAGGTGAAGCCAGGGCTGGGGGCGCCCACACGCCAGGCGCAGGCGGATGGAACCGGGCAGGGGATCGGCATCGGTCGTGCTTTCGTGAACATGCGGGTGTGGTGGTCGCTCGCCATCGGTGGGTATTTTCACATTGCCGGTGCAGGTGCCCGGCCCCTGTGGTGTCCGGGCAACGCGCTCAGGCACGCCGCAGTACCGACGTGCCGATAGTGGACTTGGCTCTTGGCGACGGCGTGCGCCGGTGCGTCGCGCTACCGTTGCGACGTTCAACCTGGAGACCGTGGTTTTCGGGTGCAACCGGAGGTCGACCGTGGCCAAGAGCGATTTCGAAGACCGTGCCTGCGGAGCGCTGATGGGCGCGCTGATCGGCGACGCGCTGGGCGTGGGCCCGCACTGGTACTACGACCTGAATGAGCTGCGTGCCGCCTACGGGCCGTGGATCAGCGACTACACCACGCCCAAGTCCGGGCGCTACCACGCCGGCCTGGCGGCCGGGCAGTCGTCGCAGGCGGGCTTCCTGCTCGAGTTGACGATGCGCTCGCTTGCCGAGAGCGGCGGCTACGACGAGTCGGACTTCTGCCGACGCATGGATCGCGATTTCTTCCCGTTCATCGATGGCACGCCCAACAACGGCCCGGGCGGCTACACCAGCCAGTCGATGCGCGAGGCGTACCGCCTGCGCGTGCGCCTGGGCAAGCCCTGGGGCCAGGTGGCGGGCTGGGCCGACGACACCGAGGCCGCCGAGCGCGTGCTGGCGATCGCGGTGCGCTATGCGCGCGACCTGGGCGCGCTGGCACGCCACGTGAGCAGCAACACCGCCCTCACGCAGATCGACGCCACCGTCGGCGCGATGACCACCGCCTATTGCGCCGCGCTCGGGCTGCTGGTGCAGGGCGAGCGTTTCGATGGCGCCATCTCGGGCAAGCTGATGGCGCACGTGCGTGACGGCACGCTGCCGTTTCACAGCGTCACCCGGCCCGGGGAAGACACGGTGCCGCCGGGCCCGGAGCCGCCACGCCACGCCGGGCAGTTCGCCTCGCCGGATGCGCTGCTGGGCATGGGCACGATTGCCGCCTCCGCGCTCGACCCGGCGCTGCGTGTCGAGCCGGCGTGGAAGGTCTCGCAGGTCTACGGCATGCCGTGCGCCGTGTACCACCAGTTTCCTGCGGCCTACCACCTGGCGGCGCGCTTCGCCGACGATTTCGAGTCCGCGGTGCTGCACGCGATCAACGGTGGCGGACAGAACCAGGCGCGCGCCATCCTCACCGGCGCGCTGGTCGGCGCCATGGTCGGCGTGCAAGGCATCCCCGAGCGATTCGTCAGCGGACTGGAGCGCTCGGCCGAGCGGCTGCAACTGGCACGGCGCATCGCCGTGCAGGCGCTCGGGCAGTAGAGGCGGCGGCCACTTGCAGGGCCCGGCTCCAACCAATCAATGGAAGAAGGAGTATCACGAACATGTCCACGAGCTATGACGTCCGGCTGCTGCGCAAGCGTGCGGTGGCCGAGGGGACGATGGAGTTCACGCTGGAAAGGCCCGCCGGCTTCGAGTACCGCGCAGGCCAGTATGGCGACCTGGTGCTGCCAGTGTCCACCGGGCTGGACGAGAGCAACAACAAGCACGGTTTTTCCTTTGCCAGCGCACCGTGCGAAGACACCCTGCGCATGGCCACGCGCATGCGCGCGAGCAGGTTCAAGAACGCTGCCGCACAGATACCCGAGGGCAGCATGGTGCAGTTGCTCGCCCTGTGGGGTGACTTCACGCTGCACAAGAATGCGGCCATCCCCGCCGTGTTCCTGATCGGGGGCATCGGCATCACGCCGGTGCGCAGCATCGTCGTGCAGGCCACGCACGAGCGCGCGCCGCACCGCATCACGCTGATCTATGCCAATCGCACGCCGCAACTGGCGGCCTACACCGACGACCTGCAACGCTGCGCCCGGGAGAACCCCAACTTCACCTTCGTCCCCGTGTATACCGACACGCAAGGGGTCGTGAACGCGGCGACGATCCGCCAGCACGTCACCGACATCGCCGCGGCGCGCTGTTACCTGGCCGGACCGCAAGGCATGGTGAAGGCCATGCGTGCGCTGCTGCTGGAGATCGGAGCCGACGAGGACAACATCCGGACCGAGGAATTCGACGGCTATTGAGTCGTTCCGGACGCCGCGGATGGGCGTGGCCGGCAGTGCCACCCGGCACGGGCAGCACGGGCGGAACGGGCGGCACTGTGTCTTGTCGGACGAGAGTCTGTGCCGCTGACATCCCTCGTCGTGCGCGCACGACGTGCGCCGGCTGCAGCGCGCGGGCAGAATCGCGCCATGCGAGTCCGTTCAGAAACGTCTCCGGCGCGTGTGCCGCGCGATCCGGCCGAAGTGCGCGCCTTCCTGCGCCATCTGTTCGTCGTCGCGGTGCAGCGAGCGCTGCCGGCGCACACGCTCGCCGCGT
>JBDHRZ010000383.1:0-3535 GCA_039807845.1 Rhodoferax sp. | reverse complement strand
ACGGCGGCCGGCCGCAGTCGACCGGCCCGGCGGTGGGTGGCGACGAAGCGCAATGAGTACCGGTGATGGAATGAATCACGGCTCCCAAGCCGACGACAGAGGGGATCACGCAATCATGGACAGGAACAACGCCAGACCCGAAACCATCGCTGCCCAGGCGATGGGCTGGATCGACCAGGCCACCCGTGCGGTGGTGCCGCCGATCCACGTCTCGTCCACCTATCTGCGCGACGAGGACAACCAGTTCCGCAGCGGGCGGATGTACATGCGCGCCGACAACCCGGCGTTCGACCAGGCGCAGGCGGTGCTCACTGAACTCGAACACGGCGTCGACA
Source organism: Rhodoferax sp. (assembly GCA_039807845.1). Classification (GTDB taxonomy): domain Bacteria; phylum Pseudomonadota; class Gammaproteobacteria; order Burkholderiales; family Burkholderiaceae_C; genus CAISIP01. Next base: position 3,200 of record JBDHRZ010000383.1, on the reverse strand, counting down.
GCCTGCTGTTCGCCTCCGGCATGGCGGCGGCCACGGCGGTGTTCCAGGCGCTGGCGCCGGGCGACCACGTGCTGGCGCCCAAGGTCATGTACTGGTCGCTGCGCAACTGGCTGGTGGAGTTTGCCAGCCGCTGGGGCCTGCAGGTTGAGTTGGTCGACATGACCGATCCGGCGCGCGTGCAGGCGGCCATCTTGCCGGGCCGCACGCGCCTGCTCTGGATCGAGACGCCGGCCAATCCCTTGTGGACCATCACCGACATCGAGGCCACCGCGGCGATCGCGCGCGCGGCCGGTGCGCGGGTTGCGGTGGATTCCACCGTGGCCAGCCCGGTACTGACGCGGCCGCTGACGCTGGGTGCGGACCTGGTCATGCACTCTGCCACCAAGTACCTCAACGGCCACTCGGACCTGACCGCCGGCGCTCTCGTGACGCGCGAGAAGGGCGACTTCTGGCAGCGTATCCGTAACGTGCGCATCCAGCTGGGCGGCACGCTGGGTTCGTTCGAGTCGTGGCTGCTGCTGCGCGGCATGCGCACGGTGCACCTGCGCGTGCGCGCCGCCAGCGCCTCGGCGCAGCGGCTGGCCGAGCACTTCCACGGCCACGCGCTGGTGCGCGAGGTGCTGTACCCGGGGCTGACGGGTGCGCACGGCCATGCGGTGGCTGCGCGCCAGATGACGGGCGGCTTCGGCGGCATGCTCTCCATCCGCGTGGCAGGCGGGGCGGCCGCCGCGGTGGCCACCGCCGCCGGCGTCGGGGTGTGGAAGCGTGCCACCTCGCTGGGCGGCACCGAGAGCCTGATCGAGCATCGTGCCAGCCTGGAGGGCGCCGGCACGCCGGTGCCGGACGATCTGCTGCGCCTGTCGGTCGGCATCGAGCACAGCCAGGACCTGATCGACGACCTGGAGCAGGCCTTGCGCCGGGCGCACAGGGGAGCGCACGCCTGACATCTTCGGGCGCTGCGCCAGGGGCCGTCACCGCCGGGCGCACGCACGCGCCTGCCTGAGCGGGACGGCAGCGCCGCGTGGCCCGCACCGGCAGCGCAGCCGTGCGCGTGCCGAGGGTCTTGTGCCGGCCGGCAGGCGGCGCGGCCGGCGTGCCGATAAAATGCCCTTTTGGCAGGGGCGGTGCGCCGGCTTGCGTCAGGGCGCAGGCCGGGACCCGTTGCGGCGGGTCCGTGTCGGGCAAGCGTGCGCACCGTCTGCATTGCATGCAGGAACATCCATGAATCCTTCATCCAGGACTCGAATCGAAAGGACGTACCATGGCCAAAGCTGAAGCAAAGACAGCAGTCAAGGCCAACGGCCTGCGTTACAAGACCAAGGCGTCCGGCTCGCCATTCGCCGCAGCGGCGTCGTTCGGCGGCGCCACCATGTCCTGCTTCATGTGCGGCAAGCATCGCCCGCGCTCGTTGATGGGCACGCGCAAGGTGGCGGGCAAGTCCCAGACCGTGTGCGCGCCTTCGTGCAAGGAACTGGAAGCCACGCTGCGCGGCAAGTCGAACTGAGAGCTTGAGAGTCTTTCATCCATGCCCGCCTTGCACACCAAAACACACCGGCTCTTCGTTGCAAATGCTCGTCATAACCCGAGCTATGACTGCGCTTTGCGCCTCGATCCGCTGCGTTTTGGCGCGCCTTTCGGTCACGGCCGAAAAACTCTCAACCTCTGAGTCGGATCGCGTCCCACGGCGCGCTGCAGGGCTGCATCGATGTTCGACGCGACGATCGAAGTCGAACCGGGTCTGGTCGCGTCCGGCGGCGCGCTGCGGCGATGAAACTGCCCTCGCGCCACTGGGCGGACCTGAGCACGCGCCAGTTCGCGCAGTTGCGCGGCGCCCCGGAGGTCGGTCGGGTGGTCGCCGTGCTGCCGGTCGGCGCCACCGAACAGCATGGCCCGCACCTGCCGCTGAGCGTGGACGGCGACCTGGCCGATGCGCTGGTGCAGGGCGCCTTGCCCTTGCTGCCGGATGATGTGCCGGTGCTGGTGCTGCCGACGCAGCGCATCGGCAAGAGCAACGAGCACGCGCGCTTTCCCGGCACGATTTCGCTCAGTGCGCAGACGCTGATCGCGCTGTGGACCGACATCGGCGCCGCGGTCGCGGCCAGCGGCATCCGCAAACTGCTGTTCTTCAACGCCCACGGCGGCCAGGCAGGCATGATGGACATCGTGGCACGCGACCTGCGCGCGCGCCACGACCTCATCGTCTACTCCAGCAACTGGTACGACCTGCCGCTCCCCGAGGCCGTGATGGCGCCGTTTTCTGCGGCAGAGCGCCGCTTCGGCGTGCATGCGGGCGACCTGGAAACCTCGATGATGCTGGCGTTGCGTCCGGCCCAGGTCGACATGAGCCAGGCGCGCGACTTCGGCTCCAGCTCACAGGCCCGTGCGCAGGCGTTCCCGATCCTGGGCAACGGCCGCAGTGCCCGCCTGGCCTGGCAGATGCAGGACATCAATCCCATGGGCGCGGCCGGCAACGCGGCTGCGGCACAGGCCGACAAGGGCCGCGCCGTGCTCGCTGCGGCGAGCGCGCAACTCGCGCTGCTGCTGGGCGAACTCTCGCGCCTGCCGCTGGACACGCTGGTCGAGCGGCCGTGCCTTTCCGATTGAAGCGGTTTCCTGGTTGAACGATCCGGCACAGGGATTGTGCTGACAGCCTGCCTGTTACCTGGTGGGTGCGGCCGGGAGCCGTCCCGGTCCACACGCCGCGTCCGGCACTCTTCGGCACCTCGGTGTGGGCGCGCGCTGGCCGGCATCACAGGTTCAATCGGCCAGCGCCCGGATCGAGCGTGCGAGGTTGGCGCGCGCCTGGGCTTCGCGTGCGTCGTGGAACACGGCGCTGTGGTAGATGCGCGGCCGGTCCAGGAAGCTTTGCAGGATGCGCCGGCGGTTGCTGCGAAACGCGGCGCGCGGTACCGCCGCGTATTCGCGGGAGATCTGCTGCTCGTAGGCGTCGAACTGTGGCGCCGGGGCACCGAGGATGGCGAGGTCGGCGTCGAGCAGCAGTTGCTGGTCGGCCGTGGTGGCCGGCCGGTCGTGGCGCGTGGCCATGATCGCCGCATGCACACGCTCGGCCGCGTCCGGCGCGCCACCGGCGTCGAGCAGCGCCTGGCGCGCCCAGTCGGCGCTGCGCAGTTCGTTGTCGGTGGCGCCCACTTCGTAGATGGCGTCGTGGAACCACAGGGCGAGCGTCGTCTCGGCCGGCC
>JBDHRZ010000382.1:0-3544 GCA_039807845.1 Rhodoferax sp. | reverse complement strand
TGCTGCACGGCGTGACGCTGGCGCCCGTGCAGGATGCAGCGCAGGCGTGGGCGGTCTGGCGCGCGCAGCCGGTCGAGTCGGTCATGCTCACGCCCATTCCCAGCATCGCGCCGGGCACCGAATTGCGCCGGGTTGCCGGCGCCTTGCTCGAAAGCCGTTTGCCGGGCCTGCCGGTGGTCACGGAGGAGGGCCGTGTCAGCGGTTTCGTCTCGCGCAGCGACGTGCTGCGAGCGGCGCTCGAAGACGCTGCACTCGACGCCTGGGGTTGATCTGCACGTGGCACGCGGCAGACGAGCGGCCCTGTAGACTCGAACCAATATGGCAGCCGCGAAAGGAATTGCGTGCGTCTGGAAATCGACACGAGACGGCCAGCAGCCCGTGTCTGCGACCGGATCACCCGGCGGCGCTGACCCCGTGCGCGCCGCCGGGCCGCTCCCAAGGCGCGCAGTCGCGCAGTGCGCAGCACGGAGGGTGGCCTGATGCGCGCCAGCGAGGGTGCCGGCGGCGGGCTGCGTGCGGCAGCGGTGATCCTGGCGGCTGGCAGGGGCAGCCGCCTGGGTGGTGTCGCGAAGGCGTTGATCCGCATCGGCGGCATCACCTTGCTGCAGCGCCTGGTCGAGGCGGTGCGCGGTGCCGGCGTCGACGACGTGCTGGTCGTCACCGGCCACTACCATGAGGCGGTCGAACGCGTCGCGCTGCATTGCGGCGCGCGCGTGGTGCGCAACGTCGACGCGGCCAGTGGGCAGGCAAGTTCGGTGCGATTGGGGCTGCAGCATGCCGACCCCCGGGCCGACGCGCTGCTGCTGCTGCTGTGCGACCAGCCTTTGATCGTGCCGTCCGACCTGGTCGAGTTGCTCGATGCGTTTGTCGGGCGCGCCGCTGGCGAATTCCTGGTGCCGCGCGTTGCGCAGCGCGGTCGCGGCAACCCGGTACTGGTTTCGCGGCGCGCAGTGCAGGCGATCCTGGCAAGCGATGTCTACCTTGCGTGCCGCGACTACATGGATGCGCACCCCGATCTCGTGTCGTATCTGGACACGCACAACGACCACTACATCGTCGATATCGACCAGCCGCAAGACCTTGCCGCCGTGCAGGCACGGCTCGGGCGCCGCGTGGAGTTGCCCGACACGCCCGCCTCGGCGTAGCCGCGCTGCAGCGGCGGCGCATGGCGCTGTCCATCTCGCGGGTGAAAATCATCGAAGCCGCCAAAGCCCGCATCCACACGGTCTGCGACACGTTTGCAAGCGGTCAACTGCGGTTTCCCGTGTGACTCACGTCACCAATAGCTCAATCCGGGAACACGTGCGCCTTGCCGCGCACCGTGATGCGCACCTGGGCACCGACGCCCGGTGACTGGGCGCCGGGGCAACTCACACGCAGCGGCGCGCCCGAATCATCGCCCGCCATGGCAACCGTGAGTTCGCTCACCGGCCCACAGAAATCCGCCTCCAGCACGGTGCCGCAGCAGGCCTGCGACCGCATGCAGGCTGCCGCCTGCTCGTGCGAGAGTTCTTCCAGCAGCAGTTGTTCAGGGCGCAGCATGATCTGCGCCGGGCCCTGGCGGGCGGCATCGTCGGCCGGAATGCGGCCGAGTGCGCAGTCGGCCAGGCCTGCGGACAGTTGCGCCGGCAGCACCACGGCTTCGGCCAGGAAGTATGCGGTCTCGGGGTCGAGCGGGCGCAGGTAGACGTCGCGCGGCGCCCCGACCTGTGCCAGCCGCCCCGCGCGCATCACGGCGACCTGGTCGGCGAACGAGAGCGCCTCGCCCTGGTCGTGCGTCACCAGGATGGTGGTGATGCCAGCGCTGGCAAGCAACTGGGCAACGGCCTTGCGTGTGGCCGCGCGCAGCCCGGTATCCAGGGCCGAGAAAGGTTCATCGAGCAGCATCAGGCGTGGCCGCAGCGCCAGTGCACGCGCCAGTGCCACGCGCTGCTGCTGGCCGCCGGAGAGCTCGTGCGGCCGGCGTGCCAGCATGGCGCGATCGAGCGCCACCATGTCGATCAGTTCCTCGATGCGCGCTGCACGCTGCGGCGCATTGCGCGCGAGGCCGAAGCCGATGTTGTCGGCCACGCTCAGGTGCGGGAACAGGGCGCCGTCCTGCGGCACGTAGCCGATGCCGCGCTGGTGCGCCGGCACCGAGTCCGCGCCGCTGGCCAGGGTCCGGCCTTCGAGCAGTACCTGTCCGGCATCGGGCGCCTCGAAGCCTGCGATGATGCGCAGCAGCGTGGTCTTGCCGGATCCGGAGGGGCCGACGATGGCGGTGCGGCTGCCTTCGGCCACGTCCAGGTCGATGCCTGCGAGCGCCGCCACCGGGCCGTAGTTCTTGCGCAGTGCGCGGATTTCGAGCAGGTTCATCAGGGCAGGTGGGCCGGGTGCGGCCGCTTCACCGCCCCGCGCTGCTGCGTGACTGGACATAGAGCAGCCAGGTCAGCGGCAGCGACAGCAGCACGAGCAGCAGCGCATACGGCGCGGCGCCCGCGTAGTCTATCTCGCTGCTGAGTGACCAGAAGGCCGTGGCCAGGGTCTGCGTTGCGTTGGGTGCCAGCAGCAAGGTGGCGGTGAGTTCGTTGCCGATGCCCAGGAACACCAGCGCCACGGCTGACGCCGCACCGGGTGCGGCCAGCCGCAGCGTGACGCGCCAGAGCGCCTGCGCGGGTGAGCGGCCCAGGCTGCGCGCCGCCTGTTCGAGTTCGACCGGTGCCTGCGCGATGCCCGCGCGCAGGCTGATGAGGGCGCGCGGCAGGAACATCATCATGTAGGCGAGCACCACGGTGACCACCGTCTGGTAGATGGGCTGGGCCACGCGTACGGTGATGGTCACCAGCGCGAGCGCGATCACGATGCCGGGCAAGGATCCCACCAGGTAGTTGCATGCTTCGAGCACGCGTTGCAACCGGCCCGGGGCGCGGATCGACAGCCAGGCCATGGGGATGGCTGCCAGCGTGGTCAGCAATGCACCGGCCAGCGCCAGCGCCAGCGTCTGGCCGAGCGCGGGCCACAAGGCGTCCGTCTGCCAGACGCGCAGGCCCCCGACGTACAACCAGCGTCCCAGCGTGAGCAGCGGCACGCCCACGCTGGCCAGTGCGACCAGGAGGGGCAGAGCCAGGCCGAGCACCCTCCAGCGCCCGAGCGTCGTCGGGCGTGGCATGCGCGGCGAGCCTGACCCCAGGCGCACATAGCGCTCCTTGCCTCGGGTGCCGGCTTCCAGCCCGAGCAGCGCGAAACAGCACAGCGCCAGCACGCCGGCCAGCATGTTGGCAGCCGGGCTGTTGTAGGTCGACTGGAACTGGTCGACGATCGCGGTGGTGAAGGTGTCGAACCGGATCATCACGTACAGGCCATATTCGGCCAGCAGGTGCAGCCCGATCAGCAGGCCGCCGCCCCAGATCGCCAGCCGCAGCTGCGGCAACACCACGCGCAGGAAGATCGTCCATGGAGCCAGGCCGAGCGAAGCGGCACTGTCTTCCATCGCCGGGTCGAGCCGTCGCAGCGAGGCCGCCAGCGGCAGGTAGACGAACGGGAAGTAGGCCAGCACCGACACCAG
>JBDHRZ010000381.1:0-3563 GCA_039807845.1 Rhodoferax sp. | reverse complement strand
CCGGGCATAGATGCCGGGAGCGCTGTGACCCTGGAAATAGATGCAGTCGCCGCCATGCCCCTCGCTCTCGGCGTGCCAGAAGTGATTGAAGCCAGCCCCCCACATGCTGGCCAGCGAGGCGAACGAGCCGATGTGACCGCCCAGGCTGCCGCCCTCCGGCGGGTCGTGCCGGTTGGCGCGCACCACCATGGCCATCGCATTCCAGCGCATGAAGGCGCGCAGACGCTTCTCGATGGCGATGTTGCCGGGGCAACGCGCCTCCTGCTCGGGCTCGAGCGTGTTGACGTAGCCGGTGTTGGCCGAAAACGGCAGGTCGATGCTGCTCTGGCGCGCGTGTTCGAGCAGTTGCTCGAGCAGGAAATGCGCCCGAGCGGGGCCCTCCGCCTCGATGACTGCCGACAAGGCATCCATCCACTCCCGGGTTTCCTGCACGTCGTCATCGACGCGCTTCACACCGGCGCTTCCAGGGGAGTCTTCCGCCATCTCCGTCTCCTCGATAGTGACTCAATACGAACACTGTAACGAAACCCGCCGCCGGATTCTGCCACATGCCCCACAATATTTCAAATAATGCGCTTACGTTCTATATCATGAAATTATGAATACCTGAGCAGAGACTTCGCCAATCGCCCGACTCTGTCACCGGACACGGGCGCACGCCGCTGCAACGACACGCGTGCTGGCGCCGCACGAGGCACTGTCTCATACACTCCCGCCATGCCGCAACCCTTTGCTGCCAGGCCTATCGCACCGGCTGCGCCGGCGCAGCGGGTGCGCCATTGGTGGTGGCAACTCAATCCAAGTCGGCAGGACCGCTACGCCGTGCTGGCGCCGCTGGCAGCGGTACTGCTGTTCCTGGCCGCGATCGTCGCGGCCTTTGGTTACCTGCGGCTGGAGGAAATCGATCGCGAGCACGAGGCGGTGCGGCGCGATGTCGAATACACGCAGCAACGGCTGCGGCTGCGACTGATCGAACGCCAGGAACAATTGATGCGCATCGCGCGCGATATCGCGAACCACGACCTCGACAGCGAAGAGTTCCAGATTCGCGCCGAGGCACTGGTGATGCAATACCCCGATCTGGAGCGCGTGAGTTGGATCGACCCGGGCATGTTGGTCCTTGCGACCTACGCCACGGCCAGCCTGCAGCCGGGCACTTCGCTGCAACTCGGCGAGCGGTTGCAGTCGGTCGAGACGCGCAACAACTTCGCGCTGGCACGCGAAACGCTGCAACCCGTCTACGCGCAACGGCCTGCAACCGGCGCGGCAGTCCCACTGCTGCAACTGCACATCCCGATGAACGACGGTGGCCGCTTCGCTGGCGTGGTGCTCGCCGAGTATTCGGTCGATGGCCTGTACCGTTACGGCGTGCCCGCGGAAGTCTCCGCGCGCTATGCGATGTCCCTGCTCGATGACAAGGGAACGCGGTTGGCGGGCACGAGCGTCGCCGAACACGGCAGTACGAGCGATTGGCTGCCATGGGCGGTACCGGTGAACGAGTTCGAACTGCCGGTCTCGCCGGTGGGCAACGGGCTGATCCTGCGCGGACAGGCGTACCGCACCTCGCTCGGGGTGGTCGGCAGTGGCCTGTTCTGGCTGGTGAGCGTGCTCAGCGCAATGACCGCCTGGATGCTGATCGCCAACTGGCGCCACACCCGCCGGCGCCACCAGGCGCAGCAGGCGCTGGTCGCGGAAACCAACTTCCGCCGCGCGATGGAGAACTCCATGCTCACCGGCATGCGCGCAATGGACCTGCAGGGGCGCATCACGTATGTCAACGCGGCGTTCTGCCAGATGACCGGCTGGAAGGAGTCCGACCTCGTCGGGCACACAGCGCCATTCCCCTACTGGCCCGACACCGACCATGAGAACCTCAGCCACCTGCTGGCGGTCGAACTCTCCGGCCAGGCGGCCACGCCGGGGGGCGTGCAGATGCGCGTCAAGCGCCCCGACAACACCTTGTTCGACGCGCGCCTGTACGTCTCGCCGCTGATCGACGCGCGCGGCACCCAGACCGGCTGGATCACGGCCATGACCGACATCACCGAGCCCAACCGCATCCGCGAGCAACTGTCGGCCTCGTTCGAGCGCTTCACCACCGTGCTGGAGGCGCTCGACGCGTCGATCTCGGTGGCCCCGCTGGGGAGCGACGAAATGCTGTTTGCCAACAAGCTCTACCGGCTGTGGTTCGGCAACCAGACCGATGGCCATTTGCGGCTCGTCGCGCAGGCCGGCGTCCCGACCCAGCCGGTGAGCGATGAATCGCTCGACCACGTCGACTCCTTCGCCGGCCTGCCCACCAACGTGCTGCCCGAGGCCGAACCCGAGAACGCCGAAATCTACCTGAGCGAACTCGGCCGCTGGCTCGAGGTGCGTACGCGCTACCTGAGCTGGGTAGACGGTCGCCTGGCGCAGATGGTGATCGCCACCGACATCACGGCGCGCCGGTTGGCGGAGCAACAGGCGGCCGCACAGGCGGACCGGGCGCAGAACGCGAGCCGGCTCATCACGATGGGAGAAATGGCGTCGAGCGTGGCGCACGAACTCAACCAGCCCCTGACGGCGATCAGCAACTATTGCCAGGGCATGGTCTCGCGCATCGAGGCGGACCAGATCTCGCGCCAGGATTTGCTCGGCGCACTGGAGAAGACCGCGCGCCAGGCGCAGCGCGCCGGCCAGATCATCCAGCGCATCCGGTCGTTCGTGAAGCGCAGCGAACCCAAGCGCAACTGGTCGCGCGTGGGTGACATGGTCGATGCAGCGGTCGAACTGGCGGAAATCGAATTGCGCCGGCGCAACGTGCGCCTGAGTTGCCAGGTGGCACCGCGCCTGCCGATGTTGCTCGTCGAGCCGATCCTGATCGAGCAAGTGCTGATCAACCTGCTCAAGAACGCGGCGGAATCGGTCGACACGGCACAACGCCCGCCCGCACAGCGCAAGGTCGAACTCAACGTGGCGCAGACCGAGGCGGGCGAGCGGCAGCTGGTCGAGTTCTCCGTGCTCGATTCCGGCAGCGGACTGCCCGACGAGATGCTCGACCGACTGTACGACGCATTCCACTCGACCAAGAGCTACGGCATGGGCATCGGACTGAGTCTGTGCCGCTCCATCGTCGAATCGCACCAGGGTCGGATCAAGGCACAGAACATCTACAATGGCGCCGAAATCACGGGCTGCCGATTCTCGTTCTGGTTACCCGCCGGCGAGCCCGCTGGCGTCGCGTCTCAAGCGCAGCGCAGTCCGACCAAGGCCCCAGGATAGGCGCATGAGTTTGATTCCAAAGAAGGGAACCGTCTATGTCGTGGATGACGACGAGGCGGTGCGCGATTCGCTGCAATGGCTGCTCGAAGGCAAGGACTACCGGGTACGCTGTTTCGACTCCGCCGAGACCTTCCTCGGGCGCTACGACGTGCGCGAGGTGGCCTGCCTGATCGTCGACATCCGCATGGGCGCGATGTCCGGCCTGGAACTGCAGAACCGCCTGATCGAAAACCACTCGCCGCTGCCGATCGTGTTCATCACCGGGCACGGCGATGTGCCGATGGCGGTCGACACGATGAAGA
>JBDHRZ010000380.1:0-3568 GCA_039807845.1 Rhodoferax sp. | reverse complement strand
CGCCGTCGTCAGCCGCCAATGGATCCGTCCTCCCACGCGAACCACGTGCCCGTGCACGCGCTCACCACCGCACTCACCTGTCAGCCTGATCCGCCCAGGCGAACTGCGCCGTGAAGTGGCGGAGGAACGCAGGCTGCTTCACGATGCGCACGCCGCGAATGTGCGCGGCGCGCTGGCGGACCTCCGCGATCACCTCGGCGGCGTAGTCGAAGTGCGACTGCGTGTACATGCGCCGCGGGAAGGCCAGCCGCAGCAACTCCATACTGTGGAAGGTCTCGCTGCCGTCGGCGAGTCGCTTGCCGAACATCACCGAGCCGATCTCCACGCCGCGGATGCCGCCCTCCAGATACAGCGCATTGCACAGTGCCCAGGCCGGGTAGTGCGCAACCGGCATGTCGGGCAGCACCGTGCGGGCGTCGATGTAGACCGCATGGCCTCCGGTCGGCCTGACGAAGCCCACCCCGGCCGCATCGAGTTTCTCGCCCAGGTACTCGGCGGTGCGCAGGCGATAGCGCAGGTAGTCCTCGTCCAGCCCTTCCTGCAAACCGACGGCCAGTGCCTCGAGATCGCGCCCGGCCATGCCGCCGTAGGTGGGAAAGCCTTCCATCATGATCAGGTCGTTGCGCACCTCGTCGAGCCATTCGTCGCTGCGCAGCACGATGAAGCCACCGATGTTGACCATGCCGTCCTTCTTCGCACTCATGGTGGCGGCGTCGGCGTACGAGAACATCTCGTGTGCGATCTCGCGCACCGGGGTGTTCTGGTAGCCGGGCTCGCGCATCTTGATGAACATGGCGTTCTCCGCGAAACGACATACGTCCATGACGAGTGGCTTGCCGTGCTTCTTCAGCAGCGCGGCGTAGGCGCGGATGTTGGCCATGGACACTGGCTGGCCGCCGCCGGTGTTGTTCGTCACGGTGAGCATGCCGAATGGGATGCGCGCGCCTTCGCGGGCGAGCAGCGCCTCGGCGCGCTCGAGGTCGATGTCGCCCTTGAACGGATGCAGCGTGGCGGGTTGCAGCCCCTGTGGAATCACCAGGTCGTGCGCCTCCACGCCCAGATATTCCAGGTTCGCGCGCGTCGTATCGAAGTGGCTGTTGTTGGGCACCACCTGGCCTTTGCTGCACACCGCGGTGAACAACACCTTCTCGGCCGCGCGGCCCTGGTGCGTGGGCACGAAGTGCGTCATGCCGGTGATGTCCTGCACCACCTGCTGCAGGCGGTAGAAGCTGCGCGCCCCGGCGTAGCTCTCGTCGCCTTCCATGATGGCGCCCCACTGGCGCGCCGACATGGCGCCGGTGCCCGAATCGGTCAGCCAGTCGATCAGCACGTCCTCGGCACGCAGCAGGAAGACGTTCAGGTGCGCCGCGTCGAGCAGGCGCTCGCGCTCTGTGCGCGTGGTCATGCGGATGGGCTCGACGCTCTTGATGCGGAACGGTTCGATCAGGGTCCTGGGCATGGCGGGGTGTGTGAAGTGGTGAATGCCCGCTAGCGTGCCAGCGCCGTGCGTGCGTGGTGTCGGTTTATTCCAACGGCAGGGTTTTTCCCGATGCGTCAGGCAACCGTGCCGGACGACCGGCATGCGCAGTGCGGCGTGACGGCGACTGGCGTGGCGTGGCGTGGCGTGGCGTGGCGTGGCGTGGCGTGGCGTGGCGTGGCGTGGCGGGCATGGTGCATTCGCGCGCTACACTGGCTCATTCTCATTTCTCCCGACGTTGGCCCGGTGCTTGATGCGTCGGGAGTTCCCGCTGGCTGCCAACTCCAGGTGTCGCCGGACGGGCAGGCAGTACCGGACCCGCGTCGAAGCCCGAACCACCATGCAAGCACAGACCTTTGGCGCCGTGCGCGTCTACCTCGGCGAGAAGTCCGGCAAGTACCCGGACGGCAACCAGGTGATCGTGCAGGGCGCGGACGTGCGCGTCGCCTTCGACACGCCGCAGGTCGCGCGCCACGTCGGGGCGGATCTGGACGGGGTGGCGATGGTGATCCTGAGCCACGTGCATGAAGACCACATGGTCGCGCTGGGTCGCTTGCCGCATGCGCAGGTGCTGGTGCACGAGGCCGATGTTGCCGCTGCCCGGTCGTGGCATGGGCTGGCACGTCACTATGGCTACCCCGATGCCGTCACGAATGAATTGCGCGAGATGATCGAGCGCGACTTCGACTACGCGCCGCGGCCCGATGCCATCGGGTATGTGGACGGCGCGCTGTGGGATCTGGGCGGCGGCGTGCGCATCCGTGCGCACCACCTGCCCGGGCACACCTCGGGGCACTGCGCGCTGGTGGTCGAAAGCGAAGGGCTGGCGTTCATCGGCGACATCGACCTGACGGGCTTTGGCCCGTACTACGGCGATGCCACCTCTGACCTCGCTGCGTTTCGGCGCAGCCTGGTGCGCCTGCGTGATCTCGAGGCGCGGGTCTGGGTGACCTCGCACCACCGCGGCGTACTGACCGATCGCGCGGTGTTCCTGGAGCAGCTTGCGTCGTATGCCGCGACGATCGACGCGCGCAGCGAACGCCTGCTGGGCTACCTGCGCGAGCGCCCACAGACCCTGGAGGATCTCGTGGCGCGGCGCCTGCTCTATCCGCCGGATCGCACGATGTTTTTCTACGAGTGCGCCGAGCGGCGCACGATCGGCCTGCACCTGGATGAACTGCAGGCTGCCGGGCTGGTGCAACGGCAGGCCGATGGCCGCTACCACGTGACGCGTTGATGGGCCTGGTCGCGCCAGCAAATCCCCGAAGGACGATTGCGCGGGCAAACCGGTGGGGCATCACCGCGTGCCGGGATAATCGCCTGTCACGCAGCAAGGGGCGACGGGTTTGACACATTTCGTTCTGAAGGATCTGTTGAACACGGATTCGCCGCTCGGGATCCTCATCCTCGGGCTGGCGTTCTTCGTTGCGACCACCGTGCTCGTGGTGCTGATCCGGCGCGCGACGCGGCGGCTGGAAACGCACCTGTCGGATGTCACCGCGATCCGCTTCGTCAGCGCGCTGGCGCAGGTGCTGTGCTACCTGATGGGCTTCGTGCTGTACGCGCACCTGGTGCCGGAACTTCGCTCGGTCGGGACGGCGTTGCTCACCGGCGTGAGTGTGGCATCGGTGGTCGTCGGGCTGGCGGCACAGAGCACGCTCAGCAACCTGATCGCCGGCTTTTCGCTCGTGCTCTACCGCCCGTTCAGCATCGGCGACACGATCCAGTTGACGGCCCCGACCGGCGTGATGTCCGCCAGGGTCGAGGCCATCTCGCTCGGCTTCACCATCCTGCGCAGCGACGACGACCAGGAGGTGATCGTCCCCAACAACGTGATGATGGCCAATACGGTGGTGCGCACGAAGCGCGCGCGCGGCTGAAGCGCTGGCGTGGTTACCGCGCAATTCGCGGCTGAAGCGCGCGTTGGCTGTGTGGCGGTCGGTCGCATCGGGCGTTCGTGATACAAGACGGCACCCACCGACGCCCATTTCCCATGTCGCAGCCGCCACCCAGCCACTTCACCGAACCGACCACCGCGTACTGGCAATCGCTCCAGGAGCCGGATGCGCAGTGCTCGGCGGACGGACCGTG
>JBDHRZ010000379.1:0-3580 GCA_039807845.1 Rhodoferax sp. | reverse complement strand
CTGAAGCCCGCGCCGACGCCTGGCGGCCTGGCCAGCGTCGAACTTGCCAACGGCGCGCAACTGAAAGCGCGCGCAGTCATCCTGGCCACCGGCGCGCGCTGGCGCAACGTCGGCGTGCCCGGCGAACAGGAGTACCGCACCAAGGGCGTGGCCTACTGCCCGCACTGCGACGGCCCGCTGTTCAAGGGCCGGCGCGTGGCGGTGATCGGCGGCGGCAACTCCGGCGTCGAGGCGGCGATCGACCTCGCCGGTGTGGTCGAACACGTGACGCTCATCGAGTTCCTTGAGCAGCTCAAGGCCGACTCGGTCCTGGTGAAGAAGTTGCTGAGCCTGCCAAACGTCACGGTGCACCTGAACGCACAGACGCTGGAGATCACGGGCGACGGCGGCAAGGTCAACGGCCTGCGCTTCAAGGACCGTGCCAGCGGCGCCGAGCAGACGATCGTCCTGGCCGGCGTGTTCGTGCAGATCGGACTGGTGCCGAACACCGAGTTCCTCAAGGGCACGGTGGAACTGAACCGCTTCGGCGAGATCATCGTCGATGCGCGCGGCGCGACCAGCGTGCCGGGATTGTTCGCGGCAGGCGACGCAACCACGGTCCCGTTCAAGCAGATCGTGATCGCAGCCGGCGATGGCGCGAAGGCGGCACTGGCGGCGTTCGACCACCTGATCCGCAGCTCGGCGCCCGCTTGAGCAGCCCCTTACAATCCGCCGCGCCCGACCTCGGGCGCCACCAGCGGCGTGGCGCCGCATCCATGCCCCCACGCACCCGCAGACCCATTCCATATGCGGCCTCTTTGTCGTCTTCGAGCGTGGCCGTGCACTGGATACGGCACGCGCCCTGGCGGCCACCGCGGCGCTGCGCCACCGCGGGCCGGATGGCCAGGGATACAGGACGTTTTCCTGGGATCCGTCTTCCACCGGGACGGGTGACGGGCTGACGGGCTTCCTCGGCCACACCCGGCTGTCCATCCTCGATCCGAGCACGCGCTCGGACCAGCCGTTCGGGCACCGGCAGTACACCCTGGTCTACAACGGCGAGATCTACGATTTCCGCTCCCTGCGCAGCGATCTGGCACGCCACGGAACGGCGTTTGCCAGCGACGGCGACACCGAGGTGCTGCTGCAACTGCTGGTGCAGCACGGCGTGCACGGGCTGAACCGGGCCAACGGCATGTGGGCCTTGTGCCTGCTCGATGCGCGGCAGCAGCGCCTGACGGCCGCACGCGACCGCTATGGAAAGAAGCCGCTGTTCTATTTCCAGGACGCGCAGACCCTGTGCCTGGCGTCCGAAATCGGTCCGCTGCTGCATTACCTGGAGCGCCGTCCGGGCTGGGTGCAAGCCGACCTCGACGCTTTCCTGAACAGCGGCTGGGCCTATCCACACGCCAACGGCGCCACCCACGTGCACGACATCCGCCAGGTGCGCGCCGGCTGCGCGATCGAATTCGACCTGCGCACGTGGCGCAGCGCGGAGAACCCCTACTTCGACCTGGCTGCGCAGGTGCAAGCCTGCGCAGCCGATCCGGCCCGGCTGCCCGAACTGCTGCGCGATGCCGTCCGTGTCCGCCTGGAATCGGATCGCCGGGTCGGCCTGCTGCTCTCGGGCGGCGTGGACAGCTCACTCATCCTCTCGGTGCTGGCCGACCTGGGCGCGACCGACCAGGTGACCTGCTTCACGGGCGATGCCGGCAAGAGCGAGGACGCCGCCTTCGCCCAGGCCTGCATCGGGCAACTGGGCCTGCCGCACGTCAGCCTGCCGCTGGACTATGGACAAGGCGGCATGGACAGCTTCCTGCAGGTCTGCCGCCACCAGGAAAAGCCGTTCCCGTTCATCGGCAACGCGCTGGCGATGCCCCAACTCTATGCCCACATTGCCAGCCACGATGTGCCGGTGGTGCTCGATGGCACCGGCGGCGACGAGGTGTTCTGCGGCTACTGGGATCGCTATTTCCGCTTTGCCGCCCATGAAGCCTGGATGGCAGGCGACAGGCAGTGGATCGAGCGGGTGCGCGACGAAAACGCCGACCTGTCGCGCTTGCACGCCCTGATCACACACGCGCTGCAGGAAGCGGCCGCAGGCGATCGGGCGGCGCCACGCGCGGGACTGGTGCGCAGCGCGGACGATCCACCCGAGCTGGAGCGCTTCGTGCAGATAGGTGTGCGCAACGCGCCCGCGCGCGATGCGCTGGCCGGGTTTCAGGGCACGCTGGCGCAGGCCCTGGTGCGCGATGCCGGTCAGGGGCGGCTGCACGAATGGCTGTGGCAGAACGACCGCAACGCGATGATGTCGGGCATCGAGAATCGCAGCCCGCTGCTGGACTACCGGCTGGTGCCCTACATGGCCAGCGGCTACCGGCACGGCTTTGCCGGACCATGGAACAAGCCGCTGCTGCGCAACGCGTTCCCGGTGCCCCTGCCGACACAATCGCGGCGCGACAAGCAGGGCTTTCGCTGGGTCTACCACCGCTTCCTGCGCAACCACCGCGACCAGGTGCTGCAACTCATCGCCGCCTCGCGCATCCTGCCGCACCGGGTCGACGTCGCAGGGATGCTCGATGCCGCGCGACGCGATCCGGCCTACCTGGGCAGCAGCCTGCTGCACCGCATGCTGTGCGTGGCCGGGCTGGAGCAGGTGTGCGACTTCGGCGGCATCGCACAATCGCCCTGAGCTTCTCGCGCCGGCCGACCCCCGGCGGGTGAGGCGGCGCGCAGCGGAGTGCAAGGGCGAGCGGGGCCAACCCGCACCGCAGCGCCGCTGCACAGATGCCGCCAGCGACGGGACGGGCTCGGCCGATCAGCCACGGGCAGTCACGGCCAGACCGAACCGGGCAGACAGGCGATCCAGGTTTTTCTGCAGACCGAACTCTGCCTGCACCCGCGCCTGCCCGGCGTGCCCGAGCAGCTGTCGGCGCTGCGGGTCGCGCAGCAGCCGTTCGAGCGCACGCGCGAGGGCCTGCGGATCCTGCGCCGGCACCAGCACACCGGTGACGCCATCGACGATCAGTTCATGGATCGCGGACACGTCGCTCGCTACACAGGCCAGTCCCTGGCTCTGCGCTTCCATCAGGACGTTGGGCAGTCCGTCGCGGTCGCCGTCGCGGGCGATGCGGCTCGCCAGCACGAACAGGTCGGCGCGCCGGTACAGATCGAGCACCGCATCCTGCGCCAACGCGCCATGCCAGACCACGCGGTCCGTAAGTCCCAGCGCAGCCGCCTGACGTTCCAGCGTCTTGCGCAGCGGGCCACCGCCGACGTGCTCGAGCCGCCAATGCAGAGCGGCGGGCAGCAGGGCCAGCGCCTGCAGCAGAATGTCGGTACCCTTCTTCTCGACCAGCCGCCCGACCGACAACAGCACGACCGGATCGCCCGCGGCGCTGCCATCGCGCGCAGGTCGGTTCGCGCCGGCGGCGGCAAAGCGGCCCAGGTCCAGTCCGTGGTAGACCAGTTCGACCCGCCCGGGCGGCGCCAGGCTGGCGAGGTAGTCGCGGTTGGTCGCGGTGCAGGTGACGAGCCAGTCGCATGCCGCGAGCTTTTCGCGCAACTCCCATTGCGGCGTGGTCCAGATGTCCTTGGCATG
>JBDHRZ010000378.1:0-3595 GCA_039807845.1 Rhodoferax sp. | reverse complement strand
CGGACCCAACCAGCATGTCTCCAGGCCAGCGCCGAAACGAAAAAGAGTGGGATGCGTCGCGGCAAGCCCACTCTGATGACTCGAACCTGGCCCGCGTACGCGAGCCCGGAGCCAGCACCACCGGGGTGCTACTTGATGTCCTTCCAGAACGCCGCGTTCAGCCGCCAGGTGACGAAGGTCAGCAGAACCAGGAACAGCATGACCCAGACCCCGACACGGGTCCGCGTGTTCTGCGCCGGCTCGGCCATCCACTGGAGGTAGTTCACCAGATCGGCAACCGCCGAATCGTATTCGGCCGTCGTCATGGTGCCGGGGCTGGTCTGCTCCCAGCCCTTGAATATCTTGACCTTGGCGCCATGCTCCTCCTTCACGTCATAGAGCGGCGTGCGCATGCCCTGCAACTGCCACAAGGCGTGAGGCATGCCCACGTTGGGAAACACCAGGTTGTTCCAGCCGGTGTCCTTGCCCGCATCCGGGTAATAGGTGCGCAGATAGGTGTACAGGTAGTCTGCGCCACTGCCCTTTCCCATCGCGGAGCGCGAGCGTGCGATCACGCTCAGATCGGGCGGGTTCGTCCCGAACCACTGCTTGGCTTCCTTCGGGTCGTACGCCGCGATCATGGTCTCGCCGACCTTGTCCGTCGTGAACAGCAGGTTGTCCTTGATCTGCTGCAGGCTCAGGCCGATGTCGGTCAGCCGGTTGTAGCGCATGAACGCCGCCGAGTGGCAATTCAGGCAGTAGTTGACGAACAGCTTGGCGCCGTTTTGCAGCGCCGCGAGGTCGTTCGTCTTGTGCGGCGCCTTGTCCCAGGCGATACCGTCTTCGGAGGCGTGCACGCTGGTACCGATCAGCCCGATCGATGCCACGATGCCCCACAGGACCTTGCGGAGGATGGATGCGGTTTTCATTCTGCTTGTCCCTGCTTCTTCAGTGAGCGGCAAAGTTGACGCGCGCGGGCACCGGCTTGAACTCGCCGAGCTTGCTCCACCAGGGCATCAGCAGGAAGAACCCGAAGTAGAACAAGGTACCCACCTGCGACACCCGCTCGCCGATCGGGAACGGTGCCTGGGTACCCAGGTAGGCCAGCACGAAGAAGTTCACCACGAAGATCGCATACAGATACTTGTGCCAGTTCGGGCGATAGCGGATCGACTTGACCGGGCTGTGGTCGAGCCAGGGCAGGAAGAACAGGATGATGACGGAGCCGCCCATCACGACCACGCCCCAGAACTTGGCATCGATGCTCCACATCATCAGGAGCACCACCAGGCCGATGACCAGGATCACGGGCTTGAGGAAGCCCGGCATCCTGACCTTGAGCACCAGCAGCAGCGAACCGGCGATGACGCAGGCGATGAGCACGTACATCATCTCGCTGGTGATCGCCCGCAACATGGAATAGTACGGCGTGAAATACCACACCGGCGCGATATGCTGCGGCGTCTGGAACGGGTCGGCCGGGATGAAGTTGTTGTATTCGAGGAAATAGCCACCGAACTCGGGCGCGAAGAACACGATGGCGCTGAACACCATCAGGAACAGGCTGACGCCGAAGATGTCGTGCACCGTGTAGTACGGGTGGAACGGAATGCCGTCGAGCGGGATGCCGTTCTTGTCCTTCGTCGCCTTGATCTCGATACCGTCGGGGTTGTTCGAACCGACTTCGTGCAACGCGATGATGTGCGCGACGACCAGGCCGAGCAACACCAGCGGCACCGCGATCACGTGGAAGCTGAAGAAGCGGTTGAGCGTCGCGTCGCCGACCACGTAGTCGCCACGGATCAGCAGTGCCAGGTCCGGCCCCACGAACGGAATCGCGGAGAACAGGTTCACGATCACCTGCGCGCCCCAGTAGCTCATCTGGCCCCAGGGCAGCAGGTAGCCCATGAAGGCCTCCGCCATCAGCGCCAGGAAGATCGCGCAGCCGAACACCCAGATCAGCTCGCGCGGCTTGCGGTAACTGCCGTAGATCAGGCCGCGGAACATGTGCAGGTAGACGACGATGAAGAACGCAGACGCCCCGGTCGAGTGCATGTAGCGCATCAGCCAGCCCCAGGGGACGTCGCGCATGATGTACTCGACCGAGCCGAAGGCCAGCGCGGCATCCGGCTTGTAGTGCATCACGAGGAAGATGCCGGTGACGATCTGGATCACCAGCACCAGCATCGCCAGCGAACCGAAGATGTACCAGAAGTTGAAGTTCTTCGGCGCGTAGTACTCGGCCATGTGCTCGTTGTAGAGCTTCGTCAACGGGAACCGGTTGTCGATCCAGTTGAGCAACTTCGCCGCAGCCGGCGCATTGGGGGAGATCTCTTTCATTTCAGCCACGTGGGACTCCGATGCGACGGGTTGCGGTCAGGCCTTCTTGTCTTCGCCGATCAACAGACGGTTGTCGGACAAATACATGTGCGGCGGGACCTCCAGGTTGTCCGGAGCCGGTTTGTTCTTGAACACGCGGCCGGCGAGGTCGAAAGTGGACCCGTGGCAGGGGCAGAAGAACCCACCCTTCCAGTCATCCGGCAGCGAGGGCTGCGGGCCCGGCTGAAAACGGTCCGATGGCGAGCAGCCCAGGTGGGTGCAGATGCCGACCACCACCAGGATTTCCGGCTTGATGGACCGCAACTCGTTGCGCGCATAGGGCGGCGTCAGTTCGTCGGGGTGACGCAGGGACTTCGGGTCGGCCAGTTGCGGATCGTTGGTCGGGATGGCCGCGATCTCCTCCGGAGTGCGGCGCATGATCCACACCGGCTTGCCACGCCAGTCGACGGTCATCTTCTCGCCGGGCTTGAGCGCCGAGATATCGACCTCGACCGGCGCTCCGGCCGCCTTGGCCCGCTCGGAAGGCTCGAAACTGCGGACGAACGGGACGGCGGTGAAGGCGGCTCCGACTGCACCAACGCAACTGGACGCGACGATCCACGTCCGCTTGCTGTTGTCGACCGGGGTGTCACTCATGGGAATCCTCAATGAAAACATCGCTCTGGGGTCAGCGCGGCATTGTAGCCGAGCGTTACCGCGCAATCGCCGCGAACTCGGACCACTGCGAGGCAGCATCGCTGCGCGGCAGGACCACTGCAACCCCGGACCAAGACAGGGCCATCAGACCGTCGCTCGCCTGTGCGCGTCTTGCCGCGGAATTTACAATCGCCGCGGCAGCGAACTCTTACACTGCCTGGCCCGCACAAACCCAAGGAGAACATCCCGTGAGCATGATGTCGGAGTTCAAGGAATTTGCCGTCAAGGGCAATGCAATGGATCTGGCCGTCGGCGTGATCATCGGCGCCGCATTCGGCAAGATCGTCGATTCCATCGTGAAGGACCTGATCATGCCGCTGGTCGGCGCCGTGGTGGGCAACATCGACTTCTCCAACCTGTTCATCGTGCTGGGCCGCGTGCCTTCGGGCGTGGGCGCCAGCCTGGCGGAATTGCAGAAGGCCGGTGTCCCGGTCTTTGCATACGGCAACTTCATCACGATCGTGGTCAACTTCGTCATCCTGGCCTTCGTGATCTTCCTGATGGTCCGGCAGATGAACCGGCTCAAGCGCGAAGCACCGCCACCCGCACCGGCGCCGGCGGCAACGCCGGAGGACATCCT
>JBDHRZ010000377.1:0-3596 GCA_039807845.1 Rhodoferax sp. | reverse complement strand
GTGGCGCTGCAACAGGGGGACAAGCTGATGCTGTGCTCCGATGGCCTGTGGAGTTCCGTGTCCGACGAGGAGATCGTGCGCGAACTCGACGCCGCGGTGGTGGGTGATTCGGTGCCTGCCCTGGTCGAGAAGGCGCTCGCCCACGCCGGCGCGACTAGCGACAACGTCACGGCGATCGCGCTGGAATGGGAGACGCCGGACGAGTTCGAACCCACCACCAGCCGCGACGGCCATGACGACGCGGGGTACGTCAGCACGGTGCAATCGGGCGGCATCGGCGCGGGCGACGATGAACTGGACGACGCGACCATCGAGCGTTCGATCGCCGAGATCAACGAAGCCATCCGGCGCTCGGCTGCCAGGAGGCGTTAGCTCGGTTGGTGGTTCCTGCCGCCCCTCATTGCTGGATTTCCCATGGATGGTATTTCACGCAGCGGTGCACGCGCCGCCGGACAACTGCGAGCGGTGCGCCTGACGCGCGAGTTCACGGTGCACGCCGAAGGTTCGGTGCTGGTCGAATTCGGCGCGACCAGGGTCCTGTGCACCGCCTCGGTCGAGGAGAAGGTGCCTCCGCACAAGCGTGGCAGCGGGGAGGGCTGGGTCACCGCCGAATACGGCATGCTGCCGCGCTCGACGCACACGCGCAGCGAGCGCGAAGCCGCGCGCGGCAAGCAGAGCGGGCGCACGCAGGAGATCCAGCGCCTGATCGGGCGCTCGATGCGTGCGGTGTTCGATCTCTCCAGGCTCGGCGAGCGCACGATCCAGCTCGACTGCGACGTGTTGCAGGCCGATGGTGGCACCCGTACCGCCAGCATCACCGGCGCCTACGTTGCCGCGCACGACGCCGTCTCCCGTCTGATCGCCGATGGCCGGCTGCAGCAGTCCCCGATCACGGCGCAGGTGGCCGCGGTATCGGTCGGCATGCGCCAGGGTGTGGCACTGCTCGACCTGGACTACCAGGAAGACGCGTCCTGCGACACCGACATGAACGTCGTCATGACGGGCGCCGGGCATTTCGTCGAGGTGCAAGGTACCGCCGAAGGGGCCGCGTTCTCGCGCGCCGAGATGGATGCCATGCTGGGCCTGGCCGAAAAGGGCATCCTCGAGCTGATCGGCCTGCAGCGCGCGAGCCTCGGGATATGACAACGCGCCGCCCGCAGGCCGCATGGCTTGCCGGTAGCGGTGCGGGCACGCCACCGTGCCGCTTGCCTGCACCGTGCGCGCGGCCCGGGGAATCCCGGTGACACGGCTGACCCTCGTGCTGGCATCCGGCAACCGCGGCAAGCTCGACGAGTTGCAGGCCATGTTCGCGCCGCTGGGCTATCGCCTGGTGAGCCAGGCCGAACTCGGCATCGCTGCGGCAGAGGAGCCTTTTCGCACGTTCGTCGAAAACGCCCTGGCCAAGGCGCGCCACGCCAGCGTCTGCAGTGGCTTGCCGGCGATTGCGGACGACGCCGGCCTGTGCGTGGATGCCTTCGGCGGCCTGCCCGGCGTGGATACCGCCTTCTACGCCACGCAGTTCGGCTACCCGAAGGGCGACGACCACAATGTGCGTGCCTTGCTCGAGCAGATGCAGGGCGTGGAGAACCGCCGCGCCGCGCTGGTTTCGACGCTGGTGGCGCTGCGCAGCCCGCACGATCCCGAGCCGCTGATCGCCCACGGCCGCGCCGTCGGGGAGATCGCGCGCGCGCCCGTGGGCGATCATGGTTTCGGCTTCGATCCGGTGCTGTGGCTACCCGAGTTCGGCCAGACCTTCGCCCAGTTGCCGCCTGCGCTCAAGAATGCCAACAGCCACCGCGGCCGCGCTGCACGCCGGATGGTCGAGTTGATCCGTGCGCGCTGGAACTGAAGCGGGCGCTACGCATGACCGAGACGGATCTGGCGCACCTGATGCGCCCAGGCAGCCTGCAACTCGGTGCGTTGCCCCCGCTGTCGCTGTACGTGCACGTGCCTTGGTGCCTGAAGAAGTGCCCGTACTGTGATTTCAATTCGCACGAATGGGGCGCGCCGGAGTTGCCCGAGCAGCGCTATGTCGATGCGCTGGTGGCCGACCTGGATGCGTCGCTGGCGCTCGTCTGGGGGCGCAGCGTGCACAGCGTGTTCATCGGAGGCGGCACGCCCAGCCTGTTCTCGCCGCGTGCGCTGGACCGTTTGCTGGCGGATATCCGCGCTCGGTTGAATCTGCTGCCGGGCTGCGAGATCACGCTGGAGGCCAATCCGGGGACTTTCGAGCGCGAGCGCTTCCGCGACTTTCGCGCGGCCGGCGTGACCCGCCTGTCGGTCGGCGTGCAGAGCTTCGACGATCGATACCTGCGTGCGCTCGGTCGCGTGCATGACCGGGCGCAGGCGCTCGCTGCGGTCGAGGAAGCCTCGCAGACATTCGATACCTTCAACCTGGATCTGATGTATGCCCTGCCCTGCCAGGGCCTGGCCGAACTGCAAGCCGACCTGGTCACCGCGCTCGACCTGGGGAGCCCGCACATCTCGATCTACCACCTCACGATCGAGCCGAACACCTATTTCGCGAAGTTCCCGCCCCGGCTGCCCGACCAGGACAGCGCCTACGAGATGCTGGACCTGGTCAGCGCGATGACGCAGGCGCGTGGACTGCAGCGCTACGAGGTGTCGGCCTACGCCCGCCCTGGCCAGCGTTGCCGGCACAACCTGAACTACTGGCAGTTCGGTGACTACCTGGGCATTGGTGCGGGAGCGCACGGCAAGCTCAGTTTCGCGCATCGGATCGTGCGCCAGGTGCGCCACCGCGAACCGCGGCGGTACATGGACAAGGCCCTGGCCGGCGCCGCGCTGGCCAGCCAGAGCGAGGTGGCGCGCCACGACCTGCCGTTCGAGTTCATGCTCAACGCGCTGCGGCTGCGCGAAGGGTTCGCACTGTCGCTGTTCACCGAGCGCACCGGTCTGCCGATCACGGCGATCCAGGCGGCGCTGGAGCAGGCGCAGCGGCTCGGCCTGCTGGAGCGCGATCTCGCGCGGGCGTGGCCGACACCCCGGGGTTTCGACTTCCTGAGCGACCTGCAGGCCTTGTTCCTCGCCGACGCCGAGCCGTGAGCCACCGGGCGGCGGGCTCACCTCGTGATGCCTGGCCCTGTGACGCCGCGTGACGCCGCCGGTGGCGGTATAGTGGCCCGATTGCCCGGGAGAGCAGTCGATGTTCTCGATCTACGGCCCCAGCGGGCGCGTGTTCCAGGGGACGCTGGAGCAGTTGCGCCAGATTCATCAGGTGCACGCGACGGACCGCACGCGCGCGCTCGAGCCGCTGTTGCGTGACGGCCATGACGCTGCCGTGCGCGAGGCGATCGAACACGGTGCATCCGCCCAGGTGAGCGCACCGGCGACGGCACCACGACGCAGCGCCATCGCACACTACGTGGCGCAGCGCCAGCCGGCGGCGCCGGCCTGGCACGCGCTGGCGGTGTCCGATGTGATGCATTCCCCCGTGCTGACCGTGCGCCAGGACAGCCGCATCGACGCAGCATGGCGGCGCCTGGTGCGCCATGGCCGCGGTCAGGCGCCGGTGATCAACGCGGCGGGTATCCTCGTTGGCATGGTCACGCGAGCCGAACTGCTGCACGGCGTGA
>JBDHRZ010000376.1:0-3615 GCA_039807845.1 Rhodoferax sp. | reverse complement strand
CTCGATTGCACCCACAGCCGCCCCCCGAAGTGTTCCACGATCTGGCGGCTGATGGGCAGTCCCAGGCCGGTGCCCTGCGGTCGTTCGCGCGGATTGCCGACCTGGCGAAAGCGGTCGAAGTCAAGCAACTGGTCCTGCTCCGACATGCCCGGGCCATTGTCACGCACGGTCACCGTCAGCCCGGCATCGTCCTGGCGCAGCGCGACCTCCACCCGGCCGCTGCCGCGCGGCACGAACTTGGCGGCGTTGGAGAGCAGGTTCATCAATACCTGCTGCAGGCGGTCGGCATCGGCGCGCAGCGTGCGCACGCTCGGGGCGTCGACCCGGACCGTGCAGCCAACGCTGCGAAACAGCTCGCCCGTGGTGGCCAGCGCGCCCTCGACCAGCGCGCGCATGTCGACCTCGGTGTTGCGCCACTCGGCGTGGCCCGCCTCGATCTTGGCCAGGTCGAGCACCTGATTCACCAGCCGCGACAGTCGCTCGCTCTCCTGCGCGATGATGGCGACGAACTGGCGCAACTGCGCGCCCTCCATGTCCGGCGTATCGATGATGAGTTCGGCGAGCGCGCGGATCGAGGTGAGCGGCGTGCGCAATTCATGCGTCACCGAGGACATGAAGTCGTCCTTCAGCCGGTCCAGGCTCTTGAGCTGCTCGTTGGCCTCGCGCAGTTGCCGGCTGGCCTCTTCGAGCGAGCGCGACTTGTCCTCCAGCGCACGCGAATAGGCACGCAGTTGCGACGCCTCGTCGAGCATGCGCAGCACGTCGTCGGGCGTGAGCACGTCCTCCTGCGCCACCGAGGCCACCAGCGCACGCGCAGACGCGCTGCCCACGGCGCCGGCGAGTTGCGTCTCGATGAAGTGCACGAAGCGCGCGTCGGCGCGGATCGCCTCGGCGCCGGCAACCCCACTTTGCCGCGCGTAGTCGGTCAGCAGCGCCTGGGTGCGCTCGGCACCCAGGAAACGCTGGCACAACTGGCGCAGGTCGGCCACCTGCGCGCGCCCGCGCCAGAACACCGGACCCTGGCGGTCGACGTCGACGAACTGCAGCGCCTGGCTGGCCTCCACGCCCGAAGGCGCGCGCCACAGCGACAGGCCGACGTACAGCAGCACGTTGGCGAGCAGGCTCCAGAGCAGCGAGTGCGTGAGCGGATCGAGCCCCTGCAGGCCAAAGAGGTGCTCGGGACGCAAGGCCGCGATGCCCCAGGGCCCCTGCCGCAGGAACTGCCCGTCGATCCAGCCGGACTTGGCGAACGCCGGCAGCACCAGGGTATGGGCCCACAGCACGAAGCCCGCCAGCAGCCCCCCGAGTGCGCCCAGTCGCGTCGCGCCGCGCCAGTACATGCCGCCCAGCGCCGCCGGGGCGAACTGCGCCACCGCGGCAAAGCTGATCAGGCCGATGCTCACCAGCGCGTAGCCGCTGCCGGCGAGCTGGAAATAGACGTAGCCGAGCAGCAACACCGCCAGAATGACGACGCGCCGGATGCGCAGCAACGTGCGCGCGATGTCGTGCCCGGCGCCACCGCGCCAGCGGCGCGCACGCAGCAGCATCGGCATCACCAGTTCGTTGCTCACCATCACCGAAGCGGCGATGGTCTCGACGATCACCATCCCGGTGGCGGCGGACAGGCCACCGATGAAGGCCAGCAGCGCCAGCACCGGATGGCCGCTGGCCAGCGGCAACGACAGCACCAGGTTTTCCGCATCCACCGGCTGACCCTGGAAATACAGCAGGCCACCGACGGCGATCGGCAGCACGAACAGGTTGATCGCCAGCAGATAGAGCGGGAACACCCACACTGCGCGGCGCAGGTGCTGCTCGCTCACATTCTCCACCACCATGATCTGGAACTGGCGCGGCAGCATCAGGAAGGCCAGCAGCGCCAGCAAGGTGGTGGCGAACCACTGCGCCCAGTCGAACGGCCCGTGCTGCTCCAGACGCAGCAACGCCGCGACCTCCGGGCGCGCCTGCGCGCGCGCGGCCAGGTCGCCCAGGCCGCCGAACAGGCCCCAGGTGACGAACACGCCCACCGCGACGAAACCCAGCAGCTTGATGAGCGACTCGAAGGCGATCGCGGCCACCATGCCTTCGTGGCGCTCCATCGGATCGAGGTGGCGCGCACCGAACACCATGGAGAAGCCCGCCAGCAGCAGCGCGACGTAGAAGGTGCCATCGCGCAGCCAGAGCAGGGGCGCGCCTGCCGCGCCGCCGGCGTCGTCGCCCACCAGCAAGGCGTAGCCGGAGGACACGGCCTTGAGCTGCAGCGCGATGTAGGGCACGATGCCGACCACGGCGATCACCGTCACCAGGCCCGAGACGAGCCGGCTCTTGCCGTAACGGCTCGCAATGAAGTCGGCGATCGAGGTGATACGGCTCGTCTTGGCGATGCGTACCATCTTGCGCAGCACCAGCCAGCCCAGCACCATGGCCAGCGTCGGCCCCAGGTAGATCGGCAGGAACCAGATGCCGCCGGTGGCGGCGCGACCGACGCTGCCGAAGTAGGTCCAGGCCGAGCAATAGACCGAGATCGAGAGCGCGTACATCCACGGGTTGGCGATCAGCGAGCGGCCGCGCCGGGCCGAGCGGTCGGCCACCCAGGCGATGGCAAACAGCAGCAGCAGGTAGGCGATCGACGCGGCCAGGACGAGCGATGCCGTGAGCATGGTCAGTCGTCCCCGTGCGCCTCGGACCCGCCCTGCCCGTCGGGCTGCGCGCGCTCCATCAGCCAGGCCAGCAGCGCGATGAGCGCCGCCCAGACGCCGAACACGCCCAGCACGAACACCGGCACGCCGCCCAGCGTGGCGTCCCCATCCCACAGCCCGAGCACCGGATAGCCGAACAACAGCCAACCGAGTACGAACAGGCCCACCAGGCGCTCACGATCGAGTTGCTTGAACATGCACGTACTCCCTCGGATGGCCCTCACGGCCCCGGTCGCGAGACCGAACCAACGCCGGGCCGTCGCATGGGTGCGCGCGCCCCGCTCTTCGGGGGACGCGCACGCGCGGCGCCGGAGGTTCTCACAATGCGTCCAGCCGGAAACGCTGCCGCAACATTGCCTTGAACTTGCGCACCGTCGCCAGCGCGCCCTTGAGCCGCTCGCGCTCGTAGGCCGGCAGTGCCGCGACGTCGACCGCGCCCGACACCGGCTGGCCGCTGTCGAGTTCGGCCAGACCCGCCTTCAGGCGCAGTTCCATCAGGAAGTGCAGCGCCGCGACCAGTTCACGCCCATCGCCCTGCGCGAGCGCACCGGCACGCACCAGCGCCTCGATGCGCGCCTGCGTGCCGGTGTCGGGAAGGCGCTGCGCCAGCGCCAGGCTGCGCACGCCGTGCACCAGCGCGAAGATGCCCTCCTTCTTCAGGTTCATGCGCTGGCCGGTGTCACCGAGCAGGCGGTTCCACCAGCCGCTGCGCCCGCCAAAGGCGTCGACCGCAGCAGCAAAACGCGCCAGCACCACCTCGTTGTCGGTGACGAGTTGCGCCAGGCCGTCGCGCACGCCGCGCAGCAGGCTGGCGTCTCCGCTGACGGCGTGCGCGTCCATGAAGATGGCCAGGTTCATCAGGCTGTCGCCCTCGGGAAGCAGCAGCCAGCGAAGCACCCGGGTGGCAAATTCCGCC
>JBDHRZ010000375.1:0-3618 GCA_039807845.1 Rhodoferax sp. | reverse complement strand
TGCACCCGGTCGTGCTGATCGGCAACGACGGCTGGACACCCGCCGTACGCAAGGAGACCGACGCTGCCCTGTCCGCCCACGGCCTGATCAAGGTGCGCGTGTTCTCCGACGACCGAGCGGCACGCGAGGCACTGCTCCAGACGATCGCCGACGATCTGGATGCGGCGCCGATCCAGCACATCGGCAAGCTGCTGGTGCTCTGGCGCCCGCCCGTCGAACGCGAGAAAGCACCCGACGAAGACCGCAAGCCCGGGCCACGCAGCGTGAAAGTGCTCAAGTACGACCCGCGCGGCGGCCAGCGCCCGCAGGTGCGCACCCTGCGCGTGCTCGGCAACCAGCGGCTCACGCCCGGCGGCAAGGTGAAGAAGGCGAAAGCCAGGATGGTGAGCGTGAAGAGGCGCGCGCAGTCGTGAGGCCGTGAAGCGCACACGGCCGCGCAGACCATCCCTGCGCGTGCTGGCGCTGACCTGCCTCGATCGCCACGCGCGCGGCGATCATGCGACGGCCTTTCAAAGACGGGCCTCAATCCCCCGTCACGTCGGCCGCGTCGTTCCGCGCTCCCGCCACCCGCCAGAACACCACCCCCGCACACAGCCACTGTCCCAGCAGCATCACGCTGCCCAGCGCATGCCACAACGGCAGGTCGATGCGCGCGAGGATGCGTGGCGCAACCGCGAATTCCAGCAACAGGGCGAGGATCATGCCGGCGAGCACGAAGCCGCGCGCCGGCGCGGCGGCGCTTGGGACCGATACCGCGCCGCGGGCATTCGAGGCAAACAGCAGGCCTGCGCCGAGGACGAGCGTCGCCTTGGCCTGGACGCCGAACAGCGCTGCGGCCACGCTGCCGGCCAGCACCCTGGAGGACAACTGGGCGAACAGGGTGGGCACCACCCACGCGCCGAGTGCGGTCAAGCTGCCCCACCACAGGGCGGCCAGCCACAGAGGCCAGGCGCGCAGCACGTCAGAGTGGATGACCCTGTGAATCACGGCCGCGATTCATAGCATCACGGGGTCACACGTAGCGGACCGCGACGATCTCGAGGTAGCGGGTTCCGCCCGGGGCGCGCACTTCGGCGCTGTCGCCGGCCACCTTGCCGATCAGCGCACGGGCAATCGGGCTACCGACGTTGATCAGGCCGTGCTTCAGATCGGCCTCGTCCTCGCCGACGATCTGGTAGGTCACCTTGTCGCCGGTGGCCTCGTCCTCCAGGTCCACCGTGGCGCCGAACACGACACGGCCGTCTCCATGCACCGTACTCGGGTCGATCACCTGCGCCGCGGCAAGCTTGCCTTCGACTTCCTTGATACGCCCCTCGATGAACCCCTGACGGTCCTTGGCGGCTTCGTATTCGGCGTTCTCGCTCAGGTCGCCCTGACCGCGCGCTTCGGCGATCGCGTGGATGACCCCCGGGCGGTCGACGGTCTTGAGCCGGTGCAGTTCCGCCTTGAGTTTTTCCGCTCCACGGCGCGTGATGGGAAAGGTAGCCATGAAAAATCCGTCCGCAAAAAGCTTCAGGGAGCACCCGGTGCGCTGCGCCGGGTGCTCCCTGCAATCGATGGGCGATTATGCCGCGAGTTGCCGGTGCAGTTCCTGCAACGAGGTCACGCCGAGCCGGTCGAGGTATTGCATGCCTTCGACCGCGGCCTCTGCAGCGGCGATGGTGGTGAACGTCGTCACCCGGGCCGCCAGCGCGGAGGTGCGGATCTGGCGCGAGTCCGCGATCGCGTTGCGACGCTCCTCGACCGTGTTGATCACCATCACGATCTCGTCGTTCTTCATCAAATCGACGATGTGCGGGCGCCCCTCGGTCACCTTGTTGACCGTCTGGCAGGCCAGACCGGCGGCCTGGATGGCGGCGGCCGTGCCCTTGGTGGCAACCAGCGTGAAGCCCATCGCCACCAGACCGCGCGCCACTTCCACCGCACGCGGCTTGTCGCTCTGTTTCACCGAGATGAACGCCTTGCCCGAGCGTGGCAGCCGGGTACCGGATGCGATCTGCGACTTGACGAAGGCCTCGCCGAACGTGGCCGCCGCACCCATCACTTCCCCGGTCGACTTCATCTCCGGACCCAGGATGGTGTCGACGCCCGGGAACTTGACGAACGGGAACACCGCCTCCTTGACGCTGAAGTACGGCGGCACCACTTCGGCCTCGATCCCCTGCTGGTCGAGCGACTGGCCCACCATGCAGCGCGCCGCCACCTTGGCCAGCTGGATGCCGGTGGCCTTGCTCACGAACGGCACCGTGCGCGAGGCGCGCGGGTTCACCTCCAGCACGTAGATCACGTCGTTCAGGCGGCCGTCCGCGCCCGGCACTTCCTGGATGGCGAACTGCACGTTCATCAGGCCGACCACCTCGAGGGCGCGCGCCATCGCCGCAGTCTGGCGCTCGAGCTCGGCCACGGTGGCGGCCGACAGGTAGTACGGCGGCAGCGAGCAGGCCGAGTCGCCGCTGTGGACTCCGGCCTGCTCGATGTGCTCCATCACGCCGCCGATGAACACGCGCTCGCCGTCGCACACCGCGTCCACGTCGCATTCGATCGCATCACTGAGGAAGCGATCCAGCAGCACTGGCGAGTCGTGCGACACCTTGACCGCCTCGCGCATGTAGCGTTCCAGGTCGCGCTGCTCGTGCACCACCTCCATCGCGCGCCCGCCCAGCACATAGCTCGGGCGCACGACCAGGGGGTAACCCAGGCCGGCCGCCTTCTCCAGCGCGTCGGCCTCGGTGCGCGCGGTGGCATTCGGTGGCTGGCGCAGTCCGAGCTGGTGCAGCAACTGCTGGAAGCGCTCACGGTCTTCCGCAGCGTCGATCATGTCCGGACTGGTGCCGATGATCGGCACGCCGTTGGCCTCCAGGTCGAGCGCGAGCTTCAAGGGCGTCTGGCCGCCGTATTGCACGATCACGCCCAGCGGTTTTTCCTTGTCCACGATCTCCAGCACGTCTTCGAGCGTGAGAGGTTCGAAGTACAGCCGGTCACTGGTGTCGTAGTCGGTCGAGACGGTCTCCGGGTTGCAGTTGACCATGATGGTCTCGTAGCCGTCCTCGCGCAGCGCGAGCGCGGCGTGCACGCAGCAGTAGTCGAACTCGATGCCCTGCCCGATGCGGTTCGGGCCGCCCCCGAGCACCATGATCTTCTTGCGCCCTGACGGCTGTGCCTCGCATTCGTCCTCGTAGGTCGAATACATGTAGGCGGTGTTGGTCGGGAACTCGGCCGCGCAGGTGTCCACGCGCTTGTAGACCGGGCGCACGCCCAGGTCGTGGCGCAGCTTTCGGATCACCGTGTCGGTGGTCTTGAGCTGGCGCGCCAGCCGCCGGTCGGAGAAGCCCTTGCGCTTGAGCGCGCGCAGCGTGGGTGCGTCGATCTCGGCGAGCGAGCGCCGCTCGAGTTCGAGTTCGATCTGCACGATCTGCTCGATCTGGACCAGGAACCAGCGATCGATCTTCGTGAGCGCGAACACCTCCTCGACCGTCATGCCCTGGGCGAACGCGTCGCCCACGTACCAGATGCGCTCCGGGCCGGGCTCACCGAGTTCCTCCTCCAGCACCTCGCGGTCCTGCGTCTTCTCGTTCATGCCGTCCACGCCCACCTCCAGGCCGCGCAGCGCCTGCTGGA
>JBDHRZ010000374.1:0-3627 GCA_039807845.1 Rhodoferax sp. | reverse complement strand
CGCCACCTGCGACGGATTCTTCTTCCGCGAGCAGGAAGTCGCGGTGATCGGTGGCGGCAACACCGCGGTGGAAGAGGCCCTGTACCTGGCCAACATCGCCAAGAAGGTCACCGTCGTGCACCGACGCGACAAGTTCAAGGCGGAGAAGATCCTGCAGGACAAGCTGTTCGCCAAGGAAAGGGCCGGCAAGGTGGAGATCGTGTGGAACCACGCCGTCGACGAGGTGCTGGGCGACAGCACGGGCGTGACGGGAGTGCGACTGGTCAGCACCCAGGACGGCAGCAAGCGCGACATTGCCGTGACGGGCATGTTCGTGGCCATCGGCCACACGCCCAATACGGCGCTGTTCGAGAACCAGCTGACCATGCGCAACGGTTACATCGTCATCAAGAGCGGCCTGGACGGCGGCGCCACGGCCACCAGCATTCCGGGCGTCTTCGCCGCCGGCGACGTGGCCGACCAGGTCTACCGCCAGGCGGTGACCTCGGCCGGTTTCGGCTGCATGGCCGCCCTGGATGCGGAGAAGTACCTGGACAAGCTCGGCCTGGCGGGCTGATCGAGTGCCTGCGGCGGAAGTCAGCGGCCAAGGCAAGCTGCTCGCGCATGCGCTTCATGAAATGCGCCTGTTACTGTCGTCCTGTCCGGGCAACGATGGCGCCCCGCCCGCGGTGCGCGCTGCGGCGCATCTGCCCCACGCGCTGCACAACCAGGCGCTTGGGCGAATTCATGGACGCAACTTCGACTTGACCGCTGCGCAGAACCGCATGGCAACCTTGGACGACATGCTCGGCGAGAACTTCATGCGGCAATATCGGGAGCTCGTGGAGAAGTCGCGGGCGGCATGACGCACGTCCGTCTCCACGCCGCGCTCGACGAGGTCCCCGCCACGGCGTGGGACGCGCTGCGGCCGGACGACCATCCGTTCGTGTCCCACGCCTTCCTCTCCGGATTGGAAAGCCACGGCTGCCTGCGCGCCGACTACGGCTGGCAGGCGCAGCACCTGGCGCTGTACGAAGGCACACGACTCGTCGCCGCCGCGCCGCTCTACGTCAAGGGCAATTCCCACGGCGAGTTCGTTTTCGACTGGGCCTGGGCGCAGGCCTATGCACGCCATGGCCTCGACTACTACCCCAAGCTGCTGTGCGCCGTGCCCTACTCGCCCGTGACCGGCCCGCGACTGCTGGCGGGAAGCGGGGGCAACGCCAGCGCACGGCAGTTCCTGCTGCGCGACGCCCTGGTCGAGGTGGCGCGCAGACTTGGGGTCTCCTCCGTGCACGTCAACTTTGCCCGCGGGGAAGATGCCGCCGCGTTCGCCGGCACCGACTGGTTGGCACGCTTCGACTGGCAGTTCCACTGGCACCAGCGCGGTTATCGCGACTTCGCCGACTTCCTCGACGCCCTCACGCCGAAGAAGCGCAAGAACATCCGCCAGGAGCGCGCCCAGGTGGCGCGCGCCGGCATCCGCTGCGAGCGCCGCCGCGGCGATGAACTGGACGAAGCCGACTGGCGCTTCCTGCACCGCTGTTACCTCGCCACCTTCGAGGAGAAGGGCAACCATCCGGCCCTTACCCTGCCCTTCTTCCGTCACCTCGGCCGCATGGCCGGCAATGCCGTGCTCGCGACGATCGCCTGGCGCGGCAATGAGCGCGTGGCCGCGGCTCTGTTGCTGCAGGGCAACGGCGTGCTGTACGGTCGCTATTGGGGCGCTCTGGAGCACGTGCCCGGGCTGCATTTCGAGGTCTGCTACTACCAGGGCATCGAACACTGCATCGGCAACGGCCTGCAGCGTTTCGAGCCGGGTGCCCAGGGCGAACACAAGCTGGCGCGCGGCTTTCTTCCGGCGCGCACGCGGTCCTTCCACTGGCTGGCGGACCCGCGCTTCCGCGCCGCCGTGCACTCGGCACTGGCACGCGAGGCACGGGCACTGGAGGACTACCACGCCGAGCTGATGCGCCATTCGCCCTATGCGGTGAGCGCATGATCCGCATCCCGGTGCTGCATCCCGCCCTGCGCGAGGATTTCCCGCCCGTCACGGCGGCACTGGCGGAACCCGACGGCCTGCTCTGCGCCGGCGGCGACCTGGCGGAGTGGCGTCTGCTCGAAGCGTATCGCCGCGGCATTTTTCCCTGGTTCTCGGCGGGCGACCCGATCCTGTGGTGGTCGCCCGACCCGCGCCTCGTGTTCGAGACGGCGGCCATGCACGTGCCACGGCGGCTGCGGCGCGACCTGCGGCGTTGCCGCTGGACTCTGCGCGCCGACACCTGCTTTGCCGAGGTGATGCGCGCCTGCGCCGCACCCCGGCCTGGCCAGGGCGGTACCTGGATCACCCCAGAGATGTTTGCCGCCTACACCAACTTGCATGCGCTGGGTCATGCCCACAGCCTGGAGGTGTTCGACGGCCCGGCCCTGGTGGGCGGCATCTATGGCGTGGCCGTCGGACGCATGTTCTTCGGCGAATCCATGTTCAGCCGAACCACGCACGCCTCGAAAGTCGCCCTGCTCGGCCTCGCCGCCCTGCTGCGCGGCTGGGACTGGCCGCTGATCGACGCCCAGGTCGCGTCGCCGCATCTGTATACCTTGGGCGGGAAAGAACTCCCTCGGGCCGAATTCACCGCGCGCATTGCCCGGCTCACCGCCCTGCCCGGCCGAGCCGGTCCCTGGCAGGGCATGGCCGACACCATCGATCCCGCGAGCCTCTGAGGCGGTCTTGCTTCCCGCCGGGGCCGCGACGTGGCAGAATCCCGCGCCGCTTTGTCCCCAACGGCCCGCCCAACGAAGGGAAAATGTCCAAAGACGATGTCATCGAGATGGAAGGCACGGTGCTTGAGACCCTGCCCAACACCATGTTCCGCGTGAAGCTGGAGAACGGCCACGTGGTCACCGCCCATATCTCGGGCCGCATGCGCAAGAACTACATCCGCATCCTGACCGGTGACAAGGTCAAGGTCGAGATGACGCCCTACGACCTGACCAAGGGTCGCATCACCTACCGCATGAAGTAAGCGCGGCGGTCGCGCGCCGGCGAGTTGAGCCGATGCGCCCTGCCGACCGGGATCCGACTCCGGCCCCGGCACGGACGATCGGCGTTCGGGCGGCGCCGGGCGTGCGGCCGAGAAGCCGCGGCAACAGCGCCGCGCAGCGCGCTTTCACCCTGGTGAACAAGGAAAAACGGCGGCCCAGTGCCGCCGTTTCACGCGCTTCTTCCCGACGGCGATTCAATCGACGACAGCGAGCTGCGGCTCGCTCTCGGCCCGCACGTCCAGCTTGCCGTCCTTCACGCTGAGATAGACCTTGCCGCCTTCGGCCAGCTTGCCGAAGAGCAGTTCGTCCGCCAGCGGACGCTTGACGTGCTCCTGGATCACCCGCGACATCGGCCGCGCGCCCATCTGCGGATCGAAGCCGTTCTCGGCCAGCCAGCGCCGCGCGTCGGCGTCGACGTGCAGGGCGACATGCTTCTCCTGCAGTTGCGTCTCCAGTTCGATCAGGAACTTGTCCACCACGCGCAGGATGTGGTCGAAGTCCAGGGCATGGAACTGGATCACCGCATCCAGGCGGTTGCGGAACTCCGGCGTGAAGGTCTTGCGGATCACCTCCATCGCGTCCGTGCTGTGGTCCTGCTGCACGAAG
>JBDHRZ010000373.1:0-3635 GCA_039807845.1 Rhodoferax sp. | reverse complement strand
GAAGCCTCCCCCGGCACCACCACTACCATTGCCGTTACCGGCGCCACGACCGCCGCGCCGGCCGTTGCGCGTGCCGCCGAACAGGCCACCGAGCTTGCGGTTGAAGTCGCGCCAGAGTTCATCCAGGTCGGGCGGGCCCGCCTGCGGGCCCTGGCCACGCGGTCGACCATTGCCGGCCGACGATGGCGGCGATTCGGGCTGGTCGTCACGCGTCGGAGCGTCGCCCTTGCCGTCCTCGCCTGCCTTGTCCTCGCCGCGGCCCCAGCGCGGATCGTTCAGGTTGAACATCCCGCGCGCGCGCGCGCGCAGCCATGGCCAGCCAGCAGCAGGAAAAAACGACTTCATCTCTCGCAGCCTCGTCATCGTGTGCCTCATTGCACCACGTCGTCCGCCGGTGCAGGCCGATT
Organism: Rhodoferax sp.; assembly: GCA_039807845.1. Classification (GTDB taxonomy): domain Bacteria; phylum Pseudomonadota; class Gammaproteobacteria; order Burkholderiales; family Burkholderiaceae_C; genus CAISIP01. The sequence goes on along the minus strand of JBDHRZ010000373.1, from coordinate 3,228 downwards.
GTCGCCTGCCTGCGAAGCCTGCCCCGCGGCGCGCACCAATTGCCCCAGCAACTCGCGCAACTGGGCAACGACTTCGCCGGTACGTGCACTCACGAAAATGCGCTGCATCGGGCTGCCCTCCACCATCATCGTGTCTTGCAACTGGATCGGCCGGCGTGCCGGCTCGATCGCGTCGAGCTTGTTGAAGACCAGCAACTGGGGGATCCCGCCGGCGCCGATCTCCTGCAGCACGTGCGCGACTTCGTCCATCTGCTCGAGATGGTTCGGGTTGGCGGCGTCCACCACATGCAGCAGCAAGTCGGCCTCGACCGCCTCCTGCAAGGTCGCCTCGAACGCATCGATCAGCCCGTGCGGCAGGTCGCGGATGAAGCCCACGGTATCGGACAGCGACACGGAGCGCGCGCCATCGCCCAGGTACAGGTGACGGGTCGTGGTATCGAGGGTGGCAAACAACTGGTCGGCCGCATAGGCACGCGCGCCGACCAGGGCGTTGAACAGGCTGGTCTTGCCGGCGTTGGTGTATCCGACCAGGGAAATCGCGAACGTGTCGCGGCGCTGACGCTGGCGGCGTTGCGTCTGGCGCTGGCGCTTCACCTTGCGCAAGCGCTCCCTGGTGCGCTTGATGCCTTCGCCGATCATGCGGCGGTCCAGTTCGATCTGTGTCTCGCCCGGGCCGCCGCGCGCGCCGATGCCGCCGCGCTGGCGCTCCAGGTGCGACCATCGGCGTACCAACCGGGTGCTGAGGTATTGCAGGCGCGCCAGTTCGACCTGCAGCTTGCCCTCGTGGCTGCGCGCACGCTGCGCGAAGATCTCCAGGATCAACATGGTGCGGTCGTTCACCGGCATGTCCAGGTGGCGCTCGAGGTTACGCTGCTGCGCCGGACTCAGGCTCTGGTCGAACACGACTTCCTGCGCGCCGCATTCGCGCGCAAGCTGCTTGATCTCGTCGGCCTTGCCGCTGCCCACGAACAAGGCCGCATCCGGCGCCTTGCGCTTGCAGGTCAGGCGTGCCACCGGCCGCAGGCCGGCCGTGGTCGCCAACTGACCCAACTCTTCGAGGTCCCCGTCGAAATGCGGCAACCCCAGGTCCACACCAACCAGGATCGTGGCGCCAGCGGGTTCGGCAGGGAAAGACAAATCGCGCGACAACCGGGCGGACGATCAGTTGGCAGCCATCGGCCGGGCCGGCGCCAGCAGGGACGGGCAGCGCAGCCGTGGCGCAATGCCACGGGAAACCGGTCCAGGGTCGGGCCTGATGCGTGAGGTCACTGGCTCTTGGCAGCCGCTGGCGTCTCACCGCCTTCGACAGCGGTGAAGTTGACGGCACGCCCCGGCACGATGGTCGAGATGGCGTGCTTGTAGACCATCTGCGTCACCGTATTGCGCAGCAGCACCACATACTGGTCGAACGACTCGATCTGGCCCTGCAGCTTGATGCCGTTGACCAGGTAGATGGAAACCGGGATGTGCTCGCGACGCAGGGCATTCAAGAACGGATCCTGCAGGAGTTGGCCTTTGTTGCTCACGATATTCTCCGTGTTCGGAACGTCAAACGGCGACGATACCACACGCGACCCGTCGCAGCCGGGCGCTGCCACAATAGGTCCGCCGCGAACGGCCATCCAGCCCCCAGGGCAGACCCGAAGCTTGTGAGGACAGACTCTCAGTCCCGGCCCTGCGCGACATAGGGGTTGCGCGCGGACTTCATCTCGATGCGCAGCGGCGTACCCACCAGGTTGAATTCCTTGCGAAAGCGTCCTTCCAGGTAACGCTTGTAGGCGGCGGTGACGTGTTCGAGCGAGTTGCCGTGGATGACGATCACCGGCGGATTCGTACCGCCCTGGTGCGCGTAACGCAACTTGGGGCGGAACATCCCCGCCCGCCTGGGGCTCTGGAACTGCACCGCCTCGAGCAACAGGCGCGTGAGTTGCGGCGTGGGCATCCTGCAATTGGCCGCAGCATGGGCCTGGATGATCGAGTCCCACAACGGCGCGAGGCCGTGGCGCTTGCGCGCGGAAATCAGGTGCAGCGCGGCAAAGCGCAGAAACGGCAGCCGCGCCTCGACCGATCGCTTCACCAGTTCGCGCTGGTAGTCGTCGACTGCGTCCCACTTGTTGATCGCCAGCACGACCGCCCGGCCGGACTCCAGGATGTAGCCGGCGATGTGTGCATCCTGGTCGGTGACGCCCTGGGTCGCATCGAGCAGCAGCAGCACCACGTGGGCGCTCTCGATCGCCTGCAGCGTCTTGACGACGGAAAACTTCTCCACCGCCTCGAACACCTTGCCGCGCCGGCGCAGGCCGGCCGTGTCGATCAGTTCGAAGCGCTGGCCGTGGCGCTCGAACGGCACCGCAATCGCATCGCGCGTGGTGCCCGGCTGGTCGAACGCGACCAGCCGCTCCTCGCCCAACCAGGTGTTGATCAGGGTCGACTTGCCCACGTTCGGCCGCCCGGCCACGGCAAGCCGGATCACGCCGTCCTGCGACGTCGCCTCGGCCTCTTGCTCCGGCAGTGCGGCATAGGGCGCCAGCACCTGGTCGAGCAGCGGCCGCAGGCCCTGTCCGTGGGCAGCGGAGACCGGATGGACCTGCCCGAGACCGAGTTCGAAGAACTCCGCCAGCCGACCCGTGTCCTTCATGCCCTCGGCCTTGTTGGCCACCAGCGCGCAGGTCTTGCCGAGCCTGCGCAGGAACACGGCGATGTCGTGATCCTGCGCCGACAGGCCCTCGCGGGCATCGACCACGAACAACACCACATCCGCCTCGGCCACCGCCTGGCGCGTCTGCCGGCCCATCTCGCGCACCACGCCCGACGTCGCATCGGGTTCGAAGCCACCGGTGTCCACCGCGATGAAGGAGACCTTGCCATGCTGGCCGCTGCCGTAGTGGCGGTCGCGCGTGAGGCCGGCGTAGTCGGCGACGATCGCGTCGCGGCTGCGCGTGAGCCGATTGAACAGCGTCGACTTGCCGACGTTGGGCCGGCCGACCAGGGCCAATACGGGTTTCATGCCGCTGGCGCGTGGCGCCCTGCCGTGAACAGTTCCCGCATCAGACCACCCGCGTACCGCACCCGCTTCAATCGGGCCGGAAGCCGAACACGCCACCGTTTTGCGTGACAACGACCACGGTGTTGCCGACCAGCACCGGCGCCGCCACGATGGGCGAACCGTCCGTGGGCATGCGGGTCAGCAGGGAACCGTCCTGGCGCGATAGGAAGTGCACCAGCCCG
>JBDHRZ010000372.1:0-3673 GCA_039807845.1 Rhodoferax sp. | reverse complement strand
GCCACAGCGATCCGGCGCGTCCGCTGGGCCTGCGCCCGGGCATGCTGCAACTGCTGCTCTGCGTGGCAGGCGTGGCGTGCTGCGTGGCGATGGCCATGCCGCAGGTGCACATCGTCGCCTATTGCACGGACCTGGGCTACGGCGCGGCGCGCGGCGCGGAGATGCTCTCGTTGATGATGGGCGCGGGCATCGTCAGCCGACTGCTGTCGGGCTGGATCTCGGACCACATCGGCGGCCTGCACACCTTGCTGCTGGGTTCGGCGCTGCAGGGCATCGCGCTGTTGCTGTTCCTGCCTTCCAGCGGCCTGATGCCGCTGTACGTGGTCTCCGCCCTGTTCGGGCTGTTCCAGGGCGGCATCGTGCCCAGTTACGCCCTGATCGTGCGCGAATACTTCACACCGCTGCAGGCCGGCGCGCGCGTCGGTACGGTACTCATGGCGACGTTGCTGGGCATGGCACTCGGCGGCTGGCTGTCGGGGGCGATCTTCGACTGGACCGGTTCCTACCGCGCGGCATTCGTCAACGGCATCGCCTGGAACGCATTGAACCTCACGATCGTGCTGTTCCTGATCCTGCGTGCGCGCGGCGTGCCGCCCTTGGGCACTGCGCTGGAGCCCGGGCGCGGCTGACTGCCAGCGCGGGCCTGGGCGCTGGCCGCAGCGAGCGTCTTCAGGGCGAACCGTGCGCCGCGGCCGTGCGCTTTTCGTTCTTCTTCTGCAGCAGCAGGGAGACGCTGCCGTCCTCGTTCTGGCGTTCCAGCCGCACCGCGAAGCCCCACAGGTAGGCAAGATGTTCGACCACCGTCTCGCACGCCGCGTCCAGGGGACGGCGCTGGTGCACGAAATGGCGCAGCGTCAACGAGCGGTCACCGCGCAGATCGACGTTCCAGACCTGCAGGTTGGGCTCGCGCCGGCCCAGGTCGTATTGCTCGGACAGGCGCCGGCGCACCGCCCGGTAGCCGGCATCGTCGTGGATCGCGTCGATGCGCAGCCGGTTGTGCCGGTCGTCGTCCCGTACCGAGAAGAGCCGGAACTCGCGCATCAGCCGCGGCGACAGGTACTGCGCGATGAAGCTCTCGTCCTTGAAGTTCTGCATCGCGAAATCGAAGGTATCGCGCCAGTCCGAGCCGGCGATCTGCGGGAACCAGGCACGATCCTCCTCGTCCGGTCGCTCGCAGATGCGGCGGATGTCGCGCCACATCGCGAAGCCGAGCGCGTACGGATTGATGCCGCTGTAGTGCGCGCTGTGGTAGGGCGGTTGGTGGATCACGTTCGTGTGCGACTGCAGGAACTCGAGCATGAAGCCGTCGGAGACGGCGCCGTCGTCGTACAGGCCGTTGAGCAGCGTGTAATGCCAGAACGTCGCCCAGCCCTCGTTCATCACCTGGGTCTGGCGCTGCGGATAGAAATACTGGCCGATCTTGCGCACGATGCGCACCACCTCGCGCTGCCAGGGTTCGAGCAGCGGCGCGTGCTTCTCGACGAAATACAGGATGTTCTCTTCCGGTTCGGCTGGAAAGCGCTGCTCCTGCTGCGCCTGCGTGCGTTCGATTGCCGGCGGCAGGGTGCGCCACAAGGTGTTGACCTGGCTCTGCAGGTAGTCGGCGCGCGCCTGCTGGCGCTCGTTCTCCTTTGCCAGCGAGAGTTGCGACGAACGCTTGTAGCGGTCGACGCCGACGTTCTGCAGCGCGTGACAGGCATCGATCACGCGCTCCACCGCCGCCACGCCGTGGCGTTCCTCGCACTGGGTGATGAAGTTGCGTGCGAACACCAGGTAGTCGATGATGGCATCGGCGCTGGTCCACTGGCGGAACAGGTGGTTTCCCTTGAAGAACGAGTTGTGGCCGTAGGCGGCATGCGCGATCACCAGGGCCTGCATCGGCAACGTGTTCTCGTCCATCAGATAGGCGATGCAGGGGTTCGAGTTGATGACGATCTCGTAGGCCAGGCCCATCTGGCCGCGCCGGTAGCGGTTCTCGGTGGCCAGGAAGTGCTTGCCGAACGACCAGTGGTGGTAATACACCGGCATGCCGATGGAGGCGTAGGCGTCCATCATCTGCTCGGTGCTGATGACTTCCAGCAGGTGCGGATAGCAGTCGAGGCGGTAGCGCGCCGCGATGCGGCCGATCGCGGCGTCATACTGCTCGAGCGCCTCCATCGTCCATTCGGAGCCGCCGGGCAAAGGCGTGCCGGGTCCGGCGGTCATCGCGCGGCGCCTTCTCCCGCACGCTTGCGGAACAGTTCGCGGAACACCGGGTAGATGTCCTTCACGCTGGCGATGCGCTGCATCGCGAAACGCTCCGGCTGGGCGGCTTGCAGCCGCTCGTACTCGCGCCACAGGTTCTGCGGCGGCCCGTCGGTGATCTCGATGTAGGCGAAGTACTGCACCATCGGCAGCAGGCTGTCCTGCAGGATCGTGCCACAACGCGGTGAGTCATCGTTCCAGTTGTCGCCGTCGGAGGCCTGTGCCCCGTAGATGTTCCACTGGCTCGTCGGGAAGCGCTCAGCCGCGATGCGGTGCATCAGTTCCAGCGCGCTGGAGACGACCGTGCCGCCGGTTTCGCGCGAGGTGAAGAAGTCGTCCTCGTCCACCTCCAGGGCAACCGTGTGGTGGCGGATGAACACCACTTCGATGCGCTCGTAGTTGCGCTTCAGGAACAGGTACAGCAGCATGAAGAAGCGCTTGGCGATGTTCTTGCGTTCTTCGTCCATCGAGCCGGAGACGTCGAGCAGGCAGAACATCACCGCCTGCGTCGCGGGCTGGGGCACGCGCACCCGATTGTTGTAGCGCAGGTCGAAGGTGTCGATGAAGGGTACCGCCTCGATGCGCGCGCGCAAGCGGGCGATCTCGCACCGCAGCCGTTCCACCTGCGGGTGGTCGCCTTCCTCGCCCGGCAGCCTGACCGACAAGGACGCCAGCAGCAATCGCAACTCCTCCTCCAGCGCACGCAGCCGTGCGGCATGCGGTGCGCCGATCGCGATGCGCCGCCCGGCCGCGCCGCGCATCGTGCGGCCCAGGTTGATGTTGGTGGGAACGCCGCTTTGCGTGTAGCCGGCGCGCACCCGCTTGTATTGCTCGATGCGCGCGAGCTGGCGCTTCACCAGGTTGGGCAGGGCGAGTTCGTCGAAGAAGATGTCGAGGAATTCCTCCCGCGTGAGCGTGAAGATGAATTCGTCCAGCCCTTCGCCGTCGCGGCTGGCGCGTCCGTGCCCGCGGCCGCGGCCAGCGCCCAGCGGGCGATCGATCTCGTCGCCCTGGGAGAAGCGATCGTTGCCCGGGTTGACGCTGTCCCAGACGCCGCCGCGGCCGTGCGCGAACTGCGGCTCCTCGATGTCCTTGCCTGCGATGCCGATCTTCTCGCCGTTGTCCAGGTCGCGCACGCCGCGCTGACCGATCGCGTCCGACACCGCCTTGCGGATCTGGCCCTTGAAGCGCCGGATGAAGCGCGCGCGGTTGACCGAGCTCTTGTTCTTGCTGTCGAAGCGACGATCGACGATTCGCACCGTCATGGCGTCACCGGCTCACGAAGACTTGCGCACCCGCAGATACCACTCGCACAGCAGGCGCACCTGCTTCTCGGTGTAGCCCTTGTCGATCATGCGGTCGACGAAGTCCTGGTGCTTCTTCTGCTCGTCGGCGCTGGCCTTGGCGTTGAACGAGATCACCGGGAGCA
>JBDHRZ010000371.1:0-3690 GCA_039807845.1 Rhodoferax sp. | reverse complement strand
CAACGCCGGCCAGGTCTGCATTTCGCCGACCCGCTTCCTGGTGGAGGAACCGGTGCGCGAGGAGTTCGTGGCCGGCTTCGTCAAGTACGTCGCCGGCCTGAAGGTCGGTGACGGACTGGCCGAAGGCACGCAGATGGGCCCGCTGGCAAACCCGCGCCGCCTGAGCGCGATGCAGGCCATCACCACCGACGCGCTCGAACGAGGCGCCACGGTTGCCGTTGGCGGTGAGCGCATCGGCAGCGACGGCAACTTCTTTGCGCCCACGCTGCTGCTGGACGCACCGCTGGAGAGTTCGGTGTTCAACAACGAGCCGTTCGGCCCGCTGGCCGCCGTGCGCGGCGTCAGGAATATCGAGGAGGCGATTGCCGAAGCGAACCGGCTGCCGTACGCCTTGTCCGCCTACGCCTTCACCAACTCGATCAAGACCGCGCACCAGCTCTCGAGCGAAGTGCAGACCGGCATGCTGTGGATCAACCAGCCGGCAGCGCCCTGGCCGGAACTGCCGTTTGGCGGCGTCAAGGAATCCGGCTACGGCAGCGAAGGCGGCCCGGAGGCGCTGGAGGCGTACACGGTGACCAAGACGGTCGCGATCACCAGCCTGTGACGGCTGGAGCGCACCACGGCGCCGCGGCCTCCTCCGACGCCGCACGACGCAAACGACCGGGGCAGAAACACAGCGCGACCCGATGCGGCACACCCAGCACGCCGCGGTGCCGGGCGTCCTTGCGCGGTGGGCGGTACCGGGCACGGAGGATTTGATCGCGCAAGCGGCAGGCGGGCGCCATGACCGAGATCCTGACCATCACGCTCAACCCCGCGCTGGACGTCGCCACGTCCTGCGCGCGGCTCGAACCCAGCCACAAGCTGCGCTGCGCGCGTGCGACGCGCTTTCCGGGCGGCGGGGGCATCAACGTGGCGCGCGTCATGCATCGGCTCGGTGGCCAGGTGCAGGCCTTGTACCTGGCCGGCGGCGTGGTCGGACGCCGCCTGCAGGAACTCATCCTGGCCGAACGCCTGCCGGAGCACTACCTGCCGATCGCCGACGAGACGCGCGAGAGCTTCTCGGTACTGGAGACCAGCACCGGCCGCGAATACCGCTTCGTGCTGCCCGGCCCCGAGGTGAGCGCGCTGGAGTGGCGATCCTGCCTGGATGCCGTGGCGGCACTCGACCCCGCGCCGCGCACCCTCGTGCTCAGCGGCAGCCTGCCGCCTGGCCTGGCAGTCGACAGCTACGCGCAATTGGCACGCGTCGCGCACACGCACGGCTGCAAGGTGGTGCTCGACAGTTCCGGGGCCCCGCTGGCGGCGGCGCTCGAGGCCGGGGTGCACCTGGTCAAGCCCAGCCTGCGCGAACTGTCCGAACTCACCGGCCGCGCGCTGCACGACGAGGCGCAGTGGCGCTCCGCCGCCGAAGCGCTGGTGCGCACGGGCCGCGCGCAATGGGTCGCCTTGAGCCTGGGCGAGCGCGGCGCCCTGCTGCTGGGCGCAGAGGGCGCCTGGCACGCGGACGCGTTGCGCGTCGAGGTCAGGAGCACGACTGGCGCGGGCGACAGCTTCCTGGGCGCGCTGGTGTGGGCGCTGGATCGTGGCCTGCCCCCGCCCGAGGCGCTGTGCCTCGGTGTCGCCGCCGGCTCGGCGGCCCTGCTGCACGAGGGAACGCGCCTGTGCCGGGCCGATGATGTGGCGGCGTTCGCGCAACGGGTTAAGGTCAGCAGGCTGGCCTGATGATGGGAAAGCACCGACTTCTTGCGCGGATTCACCGCCGCGCTTATCCTTGCACAACGCAGTCCATGCAGCCTGGCATCACCAGCGAGCGATGCCAGGATCGAGCGCACGGCCAGCCGGCCCACCCGAGGCCGACTCCATGAACAAGAACCGAAGGGAGGCAGCATGTCACGCAGGATCCAGGGAACCCTCATCGCATCATTCATCGGCATCGGCCTGCTGCTGGGCAGTGGCCAGAGTGCTGCGGTGGTCGCCCCTCCCGCTTACAGCGGCCTGGTGATTTTCGGTGACAGCCTGTCGGACACCGGCAACGTGCTGTCGCTGACGACTGCATTCGCGCAGCCCCCGTTCCCGAGTTTTCCCGGGGCGCCAGGGCGCTTCTCCGACGGTCCGGTGTGGACCGAGTACCTCGCCAGCGGCCTGGGCCTGGCCGGCAGCGCCGCTCCGAGCAACCTGCTGTTCGACGGCACGAGCGTGGTCCCGATCGGTGCCCTGGGCGGACAGAATTATGCGTATGGTGGCGCCCGCACCGGACTGGGCGGCTCCGCCGGCGCGACGACCGGCCTGCTCGGGCAACTGGTCGCCTGGGACCAGTCCGCGTCGATCCTCGCGCCGGGCGGCGCGCTCACCCGTGCAGCGGATCCGAACGCCCTGTATGTCGTGATGGCGGGCGCCAATGATCTGCGCGACTACCGCAGCGGCGTATCCGGCGCGGCGGACCCGGCCACGGTGGCCGGCAACGTCGTCGGCGCGCTGGGCCTGCTGGCCAACGCCGGCGCGCGGCACTTCCTGGTGTCGAACCTGCCGGACCTGGGGCGCACCCCGGAGGCGATCGGCCTAGGGCTGCAAACGGCGTCGACCAGCGCCACGGTGAGCTTCAACAGCGCCCTCTCCAGCATGATCGGCAGCTTCGATGCCGCCTTCAACCTGGCGCACGGGGTAGACCTCGACATCCGCTCGATCGACTTCTTCGGCCTGTTCAAGAGCGTCGACGAGGACGCGCAGCACAACGGCGGCGCACACTACGGCATCACGAACGTGACCTCGCCCTGCATCACGCCGGGGCCGGTGTCGGGTCAGTACTTCTTTGCCGATGCAGTCGGCGTGGCCTGCAACGTGGCGGCGTTTTCAGACCCGCTGCACCCCTCGGCGGCCGCGCATGCCCTGCTCGGGGATCTTGCCGTGCAGACGGCATTGGCGCCGGTGCCGGAACCGCGCACCTATGCCATGCTGCTGACCGGCTTGCTGGTGCTCGGCCTCGGCCTGGGCCGGCGCGCCGGCTTGGGCGTCAGGGCCGGTGCTGCGGGCACGCACAGGGCGCTCTGAGCGGTGCCGGTGTACCCGGCAGGGCAATTTCACATGCTGCGCCGGTACTGCCCACCCACCTCGAACAGCGCGTTCGTGATCTGCCCCAGCGAGCAGCAGCGCACCGCATCCATCAGCACCTCGAACACGTTGCGGTTGTCGATCACCGCCCGCTGAAGCCGATCGAGCATCGCCGGCGCCTCGGCGGCGTGGCGCGTGTGGAAATCGTGCAGCCGCGCGAGCTGGCTCTGCTTCTCGTCGTCGGTGCTGCGCGCCAGCTCGATCGTCTGCGGCACCGCTTCACCGTGCGGGTTGCGGAAGGTGTTGACACCGATGATCGGGTATGCACCGGTGTGCTTCATCTGCTCGTAGTGCAGGCTCTCCTCCTGGATCTTGCTGCGCTGGTAGCCGGTCTCCATCGCGCCGAGCACGCCGCCGCGCTCCGCGATCTTCTCGAATTCCGCGAGCACCGCTTCCTCGACCAGTTCGGTCAGCTCGTCGATGATGAACGCGCCCTGGTTCGGGTTTTCGTTCTTCGCGAGCCCCCACTCGCGGTTGATGACGAGCTGGATCGCCATCGCGCGGCGCACGCTTTCCTCGGTGGGCGTGGTGATCGCCTCGTCGTAGGCGTTGGTGTGCAGGCTGTTGGCGTTGTCGTAG
>JBDHRZ010000370.1:0-3708 GCA_039807845.1 Rhodoferax sp. | reverse complement strand
CGGCCGCAGGGTCAGGATCACGATCAGCACGATGAAGGCAAAGATTTCCGAGTAGTGGCTGCCCAGCACGCCGCCGGTCAGCATGCCGATGTAGCCCGAGCCCAGCGCCTCGACGAGGCCGAGCATGAGGCCGCCCACCACCGCGCCGGCCAGGTTGCCGATGCCGCCGAACACCGCCGCGGTGAACGCCTTGAGCCCGGGCAGGAACCCCATAGCATGCTGCGCCGTGCCGTACTTCATCGCCAGCATGATGCCTGCGACCGCAGCCAGCACCGCGCCAATCACGAAAGTGGCCGAGATCACCTTGTCGGGCTTCACTCCCATCAGGCCCGCCACCGCCGGGTTCTCGGCGGTCGCACGCATGGCCCGCCCGAGCGAGGTGTAGTTCACCACCCAGACCAGGATGCCCAGCAGCACGGCGGTGAGCGACAGGATCAGCAGATCCGTCGGCGAGACCACCGCGCCGGCGATCTCATAGGGCGTGGTGGGCAGCAGCGAAGGAAACGGCTTCGGGTTCGGCTTCCAGATGATCATCGCCACCGTCTGCAGCAGCAGCGACATGCCGATCGCGGTGATCAGCGGTGCCAGCCGGGGCGAATTGCGCAGCGGCCGGTAGGCGATCTTCTCGATCGCGAAATTGAGCACCGCCGCCACGACGCAGGCCACCAGGGTGCTGGCGATCAGCACCGCCCAGCCAGGCAGGCCGGGAAACGCAGGCTGCAAGACGCCCGCGACGGTCCATGCCGTCAGCGCGCCCACCATCAGCACCTCGCCGTGGGCGAAGTTGATCAGCTGGATGATGCCGTACACCATCGTGTAGCCGAGGGCGACCAGCGCGTACACACTGCCGAGCACCAGCCCGTTGATGATCTGCTGGAGGAAGATATCCATGAATCGCTGCTCCGGTCTCGTGGATGGGTCGCGGCAAAACGTCACATGCGTGGCGCCGGATTCGGCTACGCAGGAACCGGACCGCTGTGCAGCCCCGGCATGGCAGGTTGTGAGCCCGCGCGATTTTACTGACGCCTGCGCCTGCGAACAGCCGAAAGTCGCCCGGGTTTACCCTTGTGTGCGGGCCTGCACCCGCCGTGTCCGGGCGCGCGCAACACAGACACATTGGCGCGGATCGGTGGCAACCTCGAGCGCCAGCATGTCCGGGCGCGCGCAGCCGATCAGCGCTTGCGCGCAGCCGCGTCGAGTTCGCGCAGTTGCGCCAGTTTCTCGGCGATGCGCTGCTCGAGCCCGCGCGCAACCGGCTGGTACCAGTGCGGATCGGCCATGCCGTCGGGCAGGTAGCGCTCCCCGGCCGCGTAGCCGTCCGGTTCGTCGTGCGCGTAGCGATAGCCGGCGCCGTGACCGAGTTGCTTCATCAGCGCGGTCGGCGCGTTGCGCAGATGCGGCGGAACCACGCGGGACGCGTCCTGCCGGACGAAGGCACGTGCCTGGTTGTACGCCATGTAGCCGGCGTTGCTCTTGGGCGCGACCGCCAGGTACAGCGCCGCCTGCGCCAGCGCGAGTTCACCTTCGGGCGAACCGAGGCGCTCGAAGGTGGTCGCCGCGTCGTTGGCGATCTGCAGCGCACGCGGATCGGCCAGCCCGATGTCCTCCCAGGCCATGCGCACGATGCGCCGCGCCAGGTAGCGCGGGTCGGCGCCGCCGTCGAGCATGCGCAGCAGCCAGTAGAGCGCGGCATCCGGATTCGAACCACGCACCGACTTGTGCAGCGCCGAAATCTGGTCGTAGAAGGCATCGCCCCCCTTGTCGAAGCGCCGCCCGTTGAGCGTCAGCGCCTGCTGCAGGAAACGCGCATCCAGGTCCTGCACGCCGGCGGCCTGCGCGGCCGTGCCGGCCTGTTCGAGCAGATTGAGCAGGCGCCGCGCGTCGCCATCGGCGTACCCGACCAGCGTATCGAGCGCCGCCGCGTCGAGCCGCAGCGGCGCAAGCGCCTGCTGCAGCGCGCGGCGCGCCAGTTGCGCCAGTTCATCGTTGTCCAGGCTTTGCAGCACGTAGACCTGGGCGCGCGAGAGCAGCGCCGAGTTGACCTCGAAGGAAGGGTTCTCGGTGGTGGCACCGATGAAGGTCACCAGGCCCGACTCGACGTACGGCAGCAAGCCATCCTGCTGGCTCTTGTTGAAGCGATGGATTTCATCGACGAACAGGATCGTCTTCCTGCCCTGCGCCAGGTTGTGCTGCGCCTGCTCCATCGCCGCGCGGATCTCCTTCACGCCGGCGAACACCGCCGACAGCGCGATGAAGGCGTGAGAGAACGCACTGGCCATGAGTCGTGCCAGCGTCGTCTTGCCGACGCCTGGCGGCCCCCACAGGATCATCGAATGCGGCCGGCCCGATTCGATCGCCAGCCGCAGCGGCCGGCCCGGCCCGATCAGGTGCGACTGGCCGATGACATCGTCCAGCGTGGCCGGACGCAGGCGCTCTGCCAGTGGCGCCGCGGGCGTCACGTCGAACAGGTCCGTCACGGCGTGTCCTGGCCGCTGCCGGGCTGCTGTGACGGGGCCCCGGTTGCGAAGTTCATTGCCTGATCACGTCTGCGCCGGCAGGAGGCTTGAACACGAAGGTTGCATCCGGCAGCGCCGGGTTCACTTCGAAACGCTCGAAGCGCAGTTCCGAGCGCTGGCCGAAGCTGTCGAGAATCTGCAGCGCCACCAGGGTCGGCGTCCCCGTCGCGCCGCGCAACCCGACCCGTACCGACTGCAACTGGCCGTCGCGTGCCCTGGGTGTGGCCAGCACCCATTGCAGGCCATCCTGCTCGGCCTGCGCCTGCAGCGCGTAGTCGGCGCGCAGCGCGGCCAGGTCCGGTGCGGCGGCGATCAAGGCCGCAGGCGTCGAACCCAGCACCTCGGACTGCCGGCGTGCCGTCACCTGGTTGAGCTCGACATCGAACATCCACAGGGTCTGGCCGTCGGCGACGATGACCTGCTCGAACGGTTTCGCATACAGGAAGCGAAACCGGTTCGGGCGCGCAAATGCGAATCTGCCGCTGGAGCGGCGCACGCGTCCCGGCTGGCCGTCGCGTGCGGGCGCCGTCACCACCTGCGTGAAGTCCGCCCGCCCGCTCGTGACCCCCTCGAGGAAACGCGCCAGCGCATCGAGCCCGTCGGCGCGCGCCCGGTCGAGCCCAAGCAGCAGGCCGGACAGGAGCAGCGCACGCCGGTGCATCACGCAGGGGCCGGGAAAGGATGGATCACGGACTCTCGGCGCGCGCCGGAACCAGGATTTCGCGCTGCCCGCTGCCGCTCATGGCGCTCACCAGTCCGGCTGCCTCCATGTCCTCGACCAGGCGCGCGGCGCGGTTGTAGCCGATCTTGAGATGGCGCTGCACCAGGCTGATGCTGGCCTTGCGGTTCTTCAGCACGATCTCCACCGCCTGGTCGTACAGCGGGTCCTTCTCGCCGCCGTTGCCCGCCTCGCCCGGGACGTCGGCCTCGCCATCGACCGTGCCGCCCTCGAGTACGCCTTCGATGTAATTCGGTTCGCCTTGCGACTTCAGGTAGTCGACCACCCGGTGCACCTCCTCGTCGCTGACGAAAGCGCCGTGCACGCGCACGGGCAAACCGGTGCCGCTGGGCAGGTACAGCATGTCGCCCATGCCCAGCAGCGCCTCGGCTCCCATCTGGTCGAGGATGGTGCGGCTGTCGATCTTGCTGCTGACCTGGAACGCGATGCGCGTCGGGATGTTCGCCTTGATCA
>JBDHRZ010000369.1:0-3714 GCA_039807845.1 Rhodoferax sp. | reverse complement strand
TACGTGCAAAAGCACGCGCCGATGCTGCGCGTCGCCATCCCGTACGGCATGCTTGCTTCGCGCCATCTGCGCATGTTCGCGCACGTCGCCCGCAAGTACGACCGCGGCTACGCCCACTTCACCACGCGCCAAAACATCCAGTACAACTGGCCGGAGCTTGCCCGCGTGCCCGACATCCTCGCCGATCTGGCGACCGTGCAGATGCACGCCATCCAGACCAGCGGCAACTGCATCCGCAACACCACCACCGATCAGTTCGCCGGCATCGCGCCCGATGAAGTAGTGAACCCGCTGGTGTGGGCCGAGATCATCCGCCAGTGGAGCACCTTCCACCCCGAATTCGCCTTCCTGCCGCGCAAGTTCAAGATCGCCATCAGCGGCGCCGCCAGTGACCGCGCGGCCACGCTTGTGCACGACATTGGCCTCATCGCACTGAAGGATGCCGCCGGCAACGTCGGCTTCCGCGTCGCAGTGGGTGGCGGCCTCGGCCGCACCCCGATCGTCGGCACTGTGATCCGCGAGTTCGTGCCCTGGCAGCACCTGATCACCTATCTCGAAGCGATCCTGCGCGTCTACAACCGCCTCGGCCGCCGCGACAACAAATACAAGGCGCGGATCAAGATTCTGGTCAAGGAATCGACGCCCGCCCAGTTCACCGATTGGGTCGAGGCCGAGTTCGAAGCCACCAAAAACGGTCCGACGCTGCTATCGCAGGCTGAGGTCGACAACATCGCTGCGCGCTTCACGCAACCGACCTATCAGGCGCTGCCGCAGGACGACGCTGCAACCGTCACCTTCGCCGCAGGCCACGATGACTATGCGCGCTGGCAGCGCCGCAACGTGCACGCGCACCGGGTGCCGGGCTACGCCGCCGTCACCGTGTCACTCAAGCGCGTTGGCACCCCGCCCGGCGATATCACCGCCGACGAGTTGGACGCCGTTGCAACACTCGCCGATCAATACACGCAGGGCGAGCTACGCGTCACCCACGAGCAGAACCTCGTCTTTCCCGACGTCGAAAAGAGCGAGCTGCCCGCCCTCTGGCGCGAGCTGAAAGCACTCGGCATGGCGGTGCCCAACATCGGCCTGATCGGCAACATCATCGCCTGCCCCGGTGGCGACTTCTGCGATCTGGCAAACGCGGTGTCGATCCCGGTCGCAGCTGCAATCCACGAGCGATTCGAATCGCTCGACTATCAGTTCGACATCGGCGAACTCGACCTCAACATCTCGGGCTGCATCAACGCCTGCGGTCACCACCACGTCGGTCACATTGGCATCCTCGGCGTCGACAAGCACGACGAGGAGTGGTACCAGATCACCATTGGTGGAGCGCAAAGTATTGCGCTGGGCGGCGCGCAAACAGCGAAGATCGGCAAGATCATTGGCCCTTCGTTCGCGCGTGCACAAGTCGCCGACGTCGTCGAAAACCTCATTCAAACCTATCTTGGCCTGCGCGAGCGCGACGACGAACGTTTCGTCGACGTCGTCGCGCGCGTGGGCATCGAACCGTTCAAGGAGCGCGTATATGCCGAAGCTGATTAACCGTTACGGCGTGGTCGACAAAGCCGGCACCGACGGCTGGATCGAATACACCGGCGACGCGGGTGCGATCCCGGTCGGCGCCAAGGTGCTGCTGCCACTCACTGAATTCCGCGAGTTCGCTGGCACCTGGCAAAAGCATGTTGGTGATAACGGCGCGCTTGGCGTCAAGCTCACACCGACCGATGATCCGGCCACCATCGCTGGCGATCTCGACAAGCTGGCGCTGATCGCCGTCGAATTCCCGGCCTTCGCCGATGGCCGTGGCTATTCCACCGCCACGCTGCTGCGCGAGCGCTATCGCTACATCGGCGAGCTGCGCGCCGTCGGTGACGTGCTGCGCGACCAGATATTCCTCATGTCACGCGCCGGCTTCACCACCTTTGCACTGCGTGATGACCAGAACGTCGAGAAAGCGCTCGCCGCCTTCAACGACTTCTCGGCCTACTACCAGCACGCGGCGGACCGCTTCGTCAATCCGGACGCGTTGCCGCTCGCGGCCTGATATCCGCATCCGCTCACCCGCCCCGCTGCGGTTCCTTCCCGGACGCAGCGGGATTTTCTTTTTGTGACGCCTGCCTGCAGTGCGTCGATCAGTCCGTAGCCTCGAAGCAGCGCAGCGGAATCGACAAAAGGTCGCCAGCGCGGCGCGCCTGCGATCCCGCCGCGCCGACGTTTGCACGCCGCATCCAGCCAAATTTCACGGCAAATCGCTGCCCAAGTCATCGACTTCAGGTCAAATCGACCGTCAAGCCCTGAGCAATCAAGGCTTTCCGTGAAAAGCTGTTAGCCGGGCGGAGGCCGTGACCACACCGCCTGCACGTGCGCCAGCAAGCCATCGCTGGCCATCTCAACGAGATCCAGCACCCGCTCAAAATCCGATGCATCACCGTAGTACGGATCCGGCACCTCAAGCAGCCCCTTCATCACGGCACTCGGCGAGAACTCCAGCACGCGACGCACCTTGTCCCGCTGTGCCGCCTCGGCACGGGCGATGACCGTCGAATAGTTCAAGTCATCCATCACCAACACCAAGTCAAAGCGCTCGAAGTCATCACTGCGCAAATGGCGCGCCCGCAGCGCGGAGAGGTCATAGCCCCGCCTGCGCGCGTGGGCCTGCGAGCGCGCGTCCGGCGGCTCACCCGGGTGATAGTTGTGCGTTCCTGCCGAGTCGATCAGCAGCCGGTCCAGCAGCCCCGCTTCACGCGCCTTGTGGCGGAACACCCCTTCCGCCGTCGGGCTGCGGCAAATGTTGCCCATGCAAACGAAAAGCACGCCGAACGGCTGCTCGTACGCGGCGCGGGAATCTTGTTGAACCATTCGGCAAGTGTATGGCGGTGCTCCAGCTAAGCTTTAAGGATGGCCGCATCCGCTTCGGGCAAACCGCTCACCACCACCGCATTTTTCATCCTGCTGCTGATCGCGCTGGTGATGGGTGCCAACCACGTTGCGGCGCGGCTGGCGTTCAACAATGGTGTCGACGTCGCCACTGCGGTCGTGTTTCGCAGCGCGCTGTCGGCCACCATCCTGTTCGCGGTGATCCGATTGCAGGGGGTAGCGTTTCGCTTCGACGCGCTAACGCCACGGCAACGGCGTTTTGTGCCCTTGATTGGCTTGCTGATCGGTCTGCAAAGCCTCACCATCTATTCCTCGGTCGCGCGGCTGCCGGTGGCGCTGGCGCTGCTCGCGTTCAACACCTATCCGCTCTGCGCTGCGTTCTGGGACCGCGTGCTCTACGGCAAGCACCCGGACCGCTCGATGCTCATCGCAATGCCCATCATCCTGTTTGGTCTCGCGCTGGCGCTGGATGTCGCGGGCGCGGCCTCGGGCTTGGGCGCGGGCGCGCACTGGGCCAAGATCGGTGTGGGTGTCGCCTTCGCGCTCGCGGCCGCGCTGCTCTTTGGCCTCGCGATGATCCTCACCCAGCACGAGATCACCGCACTCGATGGCCGCGTCCGCTCCTGCACCACGCTCGGCATGGCCGCCCTCGTCGCGATCATCAGCGCCACCGTGCAAGGCGGCCTGCAGTTCCCCAGCGGCCCGACGCCACATCTCGGCTGGATTGGCCTCGCGCTGCTGGCGCTGCTCTACGGCTCCGGCTTCACGCTGATGTTCACCGTACTGCCCAAGCTCGGCGTCGCCGGCAACTCCGCCATCATGAACGTGGAACCG
>JBDHRZ010000368.1:0-3725 GCA_039807845.1 Rhodoferax sp. | reverse complement strand
CAGCCCCTCGATGTTGAGCAGGGTCTTCTGCAGCAGTACCAGTTGCGGCTGGATTTCGACGTTGAAGCGGCGCGAGGTCTGGAACAGGCGCATCAGCACCATGCCCAGCGAGATCTCCTTGAGCGGGCGGTCGAAATACGGCTCGCACACCGTGCGCACCGCCGCCTCCAGTTCGTCCACCCGGGTCGTCGGCGGCACCCAACCCGATTCGATGTGCAACTGTGCGACGCGCTTGTAATCGCGGCGGAAAAAGGCGGTGAAGTTCTGCGCCAGGTATTCCTTGTCGAACTCCGTCAGCGTACCGATGATGCCGAAGTCGAGCGAGATGTAGCGGCCGAACGTCTGCGGCTCGACACTGACCTGAATGTTGCCGGGATGCATGTCGGCATGGAAAAAGCCGTCGCGAAACACCTGCGTGAAGAACAGCGTGACCCCGTCGCGCGCCAGCTTGGGGATGTCGACACCCGCCGCACGCAGCCGGTCGACCTGGCTGATCGGGATGCCGCGCATGCGCTCCATCACGATTACCTCCGGGCTGCAGAAGTCCCAGTACATCTCGGGGATCAGCACCAGGTCGAGCCCGGCCATGTTGCGGCGCAATTGCGCGGCACAAGCGGCTTCGCGCACCAGGTCGAGTTCGTCGTGCAGGTACTTGTCGAACTCGGCCACGACTTCGCGCGGCTTGAGCCGGCGGCCATCGCTGGACAGACCGCCGACCCAGGACGCCATCATGTGCATCAGGCTCAGGTCCTTCTCGATCGCGGGCAACATGCCCGGACGCAGCACCTTGACGGCGACTTCGTGGCGCTTGCCCTGGCGATCGATCAGCACCGCGAAATGCACCTGCGCGATCGAGGCACTGGCCACCGGTTCGCGCTCGAACGACTCGAAAATCTCCTTCAGCGGCTTGCGGAACGCGCGCTCGATGGTGCGGATCGCGATGTCCGGATCGAACGGTGGCACGCGATCCTGCAGGCGAGCCAGTTCATCGGAGACGTCCAGCGGCAGCAGGTCACGCCGGGTCGAGAGGACCTGGCCGAACTTCACGAAGATCGGGCCGAGCCGCTCGAGCGCCATGCGCAGGCGCGCACCGCGTGGAGCGTCGAGCCGGCGACCAATGGACACCAGCCGCCCGGCCATACGCACCCAGGGCTGACGGAAACTGTTCAGCAGCAGTTCGTCGAGGCCATAGCGCAGCACCACCCACACGATGAAGGTGCCGCGCAGCACGCGCGTCATGGTGCCGGTCCGCCTGGCGCAGGCGCCGCCCTGCCGGCGAACTGGCGCAAGGTGGCGGCCATGCGGCGCGCGACATCACCGAGCGCGTGCGCCGGCGCATCGCCCATGATGCGGGCCAGGTCCTCTTCGACGTCCC
The DNA here is from genome assembly GCA_039807845.1 of Rhodoferax sp. GTDB lineage: Bacteria > Pseudomonadota > Gammaproteobacteria > Burkholderiales > Burkholderiaceae_C > CAISIP01. Next base: position 2,350 of record JBDHRZ010000368.1, on the reverse strand, counting down.
AGCGCAGGTTGTCCACCAGCCAGTTGACGTCGGCCGCCAGTTGCACGTCGCCTTCGATCCGGATCGCCGGCCGCTCCCCGCGCAGCATCGATTGCGCCATGCGCGCAGCCGATGCATCGACGGCGGTCAGACTCAACGCGGGCTGGGCATCGTCGCGCGCCAGGTCGAGCAGCCCGGCCGGCGTGACCGACAGGCGCAGTGTGAAGGCACGCCACTGCGCCAGCACCACCGCGCCGCTGCGCCGCGCCATCCGGGTCGTGGCGGCCGGCTCCTGCATCAGCACGTGGTTGAGCAACAGCACGATGCGCCGCTGGACCTCCTGCACCGCCCAGGCGGGCGGCGGGAAGCGCGACAACACGGAATGCGCGAAATCCTCGAGCAGGACGAAAGGGGACTGTGGTGCAACCATGTCCCCGATTATTCCTGCATTCGACGCCGCGGCAGGATGGCGGCGCAGGGCAGAGCGCCGCGCCGACGGTCCGACGGCCTTATTGCAATGCCTGTACGCCTGCGACCAGCCAACCGCTGCCGCCGGACTTCGGCTTGGTCATGTTCCAGACCTCGCGAAACGGGCTCGGCCCGGCAGAGGGCTGTTCGCGAATCATGCCGGAGAACTCCACGCTGGCCATGTATTCCGAGCCGACATCCTCGATGCCGAGCAACTTGGCATCGATCATGACGACGTCGGTCTGGTTCGCCTGTCCACCGGCGTGGGCCTCGCGCTCCGCCAACTGGGTGCGAATCTCACCCAGCATTTCGTCGGTCATCATGGCGCGCAAGGAAGCAATGTCGGAGCGGTCCCAGGCCGACTGCAGGGTGACGAAATTCGTCCGGGCCGCAGCCAGGAAGCCCTCCACGTCGAAGCCGGCCGGAACACCCCAGGCCTGCGAGCCTGCCAGGGCGGAGCCGATCATCGAGCCGCCGTTGCCCCCGGCCGATGGCTCCAGCGGCATCGCGTGGCTGCGTTCCCACGGCCGCGCCGACGCGTCGTTGCCGACGTTCTCCGGCCGGTAGGGCCGCGGCTCCTGCACCGGCGCGCCACCCGGGACTCCCTGGAACGCGAACGGCGCCCCTTGCTGGCCCTGCCCTTGCGGCCGGCGGCTGCGCATGAACCAGCGCAGCGCCGCCACGACCAGCATCACCAGCAACAGCAGCATCAACACCTGCCCGAAGCCCTCGCCAAAGCCCAGGCTGTGCGCGAGCCAGGCCAGGCCCAAGCCAGCCGCAAGGCCCCCGAGCATCGCGCCCCAGGGCCGCTTGGGCGCGGTCGCCGCCCCCGGTGCGGCCGGCTTGGCCGCCGTGTTGTTCACGCTCTGCGCCGGCGTGGCCGGCGCCTGCCGGTTGGTCACGTTGCTCGACTGCCGGCCGAACGACCCACCACCACCCAGGCGCTTGGCCTGCACATCCACGCCGCCGAGCAGCAGCGCCACCCCCAGGATCAGACTCAATAGTTTCAACATGTGCTTCATAACGTTTCCTCCCCCTTTGAAAATCCCGCTCGGATGCGCCCAATCACGCGCGCGGCCCGCAGACCCGGGCCATGTCAACGAACACAGGCCCTCAACACTTGATGCCCACGTGCAGGGCCACCACGCCAGCGCTGAGGTTGTGGTAGTCGACGTGACCGAAGCCGCATTCGTGCATCATGGCCTTCAAGGCATCCTGCCCCGGGTGCATGCGGATCGACTCGGCCAGATAGCGGTAACTGTCCGCGTCGCCCGCCACCAACCGGCCCAAGCGCGGCAGGACGTTGAAGGAATACCAGTCGTAGGCCTTCTGCAGTGGCCGGGCCACCTGGGAAAACTCGAGCACCAGCAACCTGCCACCCGGCTTGAGGACTCGGTTCATTTCCCTGAGCGCGGCATCCTTGTGCGTCATGTTGCGCAGGCCAAAGGCCACGCTCACCAGATCGAAACGGCCATCGGCAAACGGGAGTTGCTCGGCGTCGCAGACCGCGCAATCGAGCGCGCAACCGGCATCGATCAGCCGGTCGCGTCCGGTACGCAGCATCGCTTCGTTGATGTCGGACAGGATCACGCGACCACCCGGTCCGACCTTGCGGGCGAACGCTCTGGCCAGATCCCCGGTGCCGCCGGCGATGTCGAGCACCTGCTGGCCAGGCTGCACATTGGCCACCATGACCGCATACGCCTTCCAGGCCCGGTGCAGCCCGACCGACATCAGGTCGTTCATCAGGTCGTAGCGCGGCGCCACCGAGTCGAATACGCCGCGCACGCGGCGCGCCTTCTGCGCCTCGTCGACGGACTCGAAACCGAAGTGGGTGCTGGACATGGTGTCCGATGCTAGTGCCGAACGCAACACACCCCACGACAACCCCGCGCAAACCCGG
>JBDHRZ010000367.1:0-3734 GCA_039807845.1 Rhodoferax sp. | reverse complement strand
TAGCTGCGCAGCTCCGGCGCCTCGCCGAGGATGAAGTTGCCGTCGGGCGTGAAGCTCTCGGGCCCGTTGAGCAGCATCTTGATGCGCGCCGTCTCGAGGCACGGCGTGCGGTGGATCGCGTTCGTCATCAGCGGCTCGAACTGCTCCCAGTCCTCGCCCAGCAGTTCGAACTGGAAGGTGGCGGGGATCGGGTCGACCTTCCAGGGTTTCGCGACCGGCTCGAAGCCGCCCATCACGAGGCCGCCGACCTCCTCCTTGTAATAGATGTAGCCGTCCGGGTCGCGCAGCACCGGCAGCTCCGGTGTCACGCCCTCGATCCGGTCGGTGACCAGGTAGAAGTGCTCGGCCGAATACAGCGGCACGTTCACGCCGGCCAGGCGGGCGAACTGGCGCGCCCACTGGCCGGCGCAGTTGACGACCGCCTGGCAGCGGATGTCGCCCTGCGCCGTGCGCACGCCCACGCAGCGCCCGCGCTCGACCAGCACGCCGGTGACCTCGACGCCTTCGTGCATCTGCACGCCGCGCATGCGCGCGCCCTTGGCCAGCGACATGCACAGGTCGGCCGGATTGGCCTTGCCGTCGCCGGGCAGCCAGATGCCGCCCTGCAGGTCGTCGGTGCGCAGGATGGGCGCGCGCCGGGCGATTTCCGCGCGATCCACCAGATGGCACTCGACGCCGAAGCTGTTCGCCATCGCCATCTGTTTCCTGAGCACCTGCATGCGCTCGGGCGTGCGCGCCACGTTCAGGCTGCCGCACTGCTTCCAGCCCGTCGCCAGCCCGGTCTCGGCCTGCAGCGCGCCGTAGAGCTCGATGCCGTACTTGCTCATCGCGGTCATGTTGCGGTTCGGCCGCAACTGGCCCACCAGCCCGGCGGCGTGCCAGGTGGTGCCGCTGGTGAGCTTGCCCTGCTCCAGCAGCACCACGTCGGTGCGGCCCAGCCGCGCCAGGTGGTAGGCGGTGGAACAACCGGCGATGCCGCCGCCGACGATGACGATTTCCGCCTGTGTGGGTAGACCCATGATCGACTCCTCGTTCGAGAACCTGCCAATGCCGCAGTGGTGCGCCGACGCTCAGCCCAGCCGCAGCGCGACCACGCCCGAGACGATCGCGCAGGTGCCGATCGCGCGGCGCAGCGTGAACACCTCCCCGAGCAGCCAGACCCCGAGCAGTGCGGCGAACAGCACCGAGGTCTCGCGCAGCGCCGCCACGCTGGCGACGCTGGCCTGCGTCATGGCCCACAGCGCGACGCCATACGAACCGACGGAGGCGAGCGCGCCGGCCAGCGAGAACGCCCAGCGCCGGCGCAGGTAGCCGCCCACGCTCCCGTTGCGCCGCGCGAACACCAGCAAGGCAAACGGCCAGCCGTCGAGCAGCGACAGCGCGGCCACGTACTGGAGGGCATTGCCGGTGGCGCGCACGCCCAGCGCATCGACCATGGTGTAGCCGGCGATGACGACCGCGTTCGCGAGCGCGAACTGCACCGCGCGCGGGTGGTCGAACGCGTGCCGGCCCAGGCCCAGCGCGAGCACGCCTGCGCAGATGCCCAGCACGCCGAGCCAGGCCAGCGGCGAGAGGGCCTCCTCCAGCACGAGCGCGGCCCACAGGGCGACCAGCAGCGGGGCCGTGCCGCGCATGAGCGGATAGGTCAGGCCCAGCTCGCCATGGCGGTAGGCGCCCGACAGCGCCACGTAGTAGGCGATGTGGATCAGCACCGAGGCCGCGAGCCAGGGCCAGGCCTGCGCCGGAGGCCAGCCCAGCCAGGCGACCAGCGGCATGCACAGCAGCGAACCGAACAGGTTCAGCAGCGCGGTGTCGAGCGCCTTGTCGCTGCTGGACTTGACGAGCGCGTTCCAGCCCGCGTGCAGCAGCGCGCCCAGCAGCACGGCGAGCAGCACGGGCCAGGTCAGCGCCATGGTGCTTGCACGACTCCGCGGCCGGCGCCAACGCGCGCCGGCCGGTCCGGTATTGCGCGCAGCGTTGGCGCAGCGCGGGGCTGCACGCGCTCAGGTCTGGTGAGGACTTGGATCACCGGCGCGGATTCAGGCCCAGGGCAGCGAATACGTCTTCACGTTGGTGAAGCTCTTCATCGCCTCCTGCACGCCTTCCTTGTAGCCCAGCCCGGAATCCTTGATGCCGCCGAACGGCGTGAGCTCGAGCCGGTAGCCGGGCACCTCGCGCACGTTCACCGAACCCACCTCGAGTTCATTCACGAAGCGCGTGATGTAGTCGAGCCGGTTCGTGCAGACACCGCTGGACAGGCCGTACGCGGTGCCGTTGGAGAGGCGGATCGCCTCGTCGATGTCGCGAAAGCGGATGATCGGCGAGACCGGGCCGAAGGTTTCTTCGCGCACCAGTTCCATCTCGGGCCGCACCCGATCCAGCACCGTGGGGGCATACAGCGCGCCGCGGCGCTGGTTGCCCGCCAGCAGCCGCGCGCCCTGGGCGAGCGCGGCGTGCACGCGCGCCTCGAACAACCGGGCCGCGGCCTCGTCGATCACGGTGCCCATGTCGAGCGAGCCGTCGCTCGGGTCGCCGTAGCTCCAGGCGCGTGTCTTGGCCAGCACCTGCTCGGTGAACGCGTCGGCCACCGCCTCGTGCACCAGCATGCGCTTGACCGCGGTGCAGCGCTGGCCGGAGTTCTTGTACGAGCCGGCCACCGCCAGACTCGAGGCTTCGTCGATGTCGGCGTCTTCCATCACGATCAGCGGGTCGTTGCCGCCGAGTTCGAGCACCATGCGCCGGTAGCCTGCCCGGGCGGCGATCAGCTTGCCGATCGCCACGCCGCCGGTGAAGGTGACCAGTTCGACGTGTTCGTTGGTGATCAGCTCGTCGGCGATCTCGCGCGGATCGCCCGTGATCACGCTGAACATCTCCGGTGGCAGGCCGGCCTCGTACAGGATGTCGGCCAGCAGGATGGCGGAGAAGGGCACCTTCTCGGAGGGCTTGAGCACCATGCGGTTGTTCGTCGCGATGCTCGGCACGACCTTGTGCGCGACCTGGTTCATCGGATGGTTGAACGGCGTGATCGCGCTGATCACGCCGAGCAGTGGGCTGCGCTGGGTGAACACGCGGCGCTTCTTGCCATGGTGCGTCAGGTCGCAGCTGAAGATCTGGCCGTCGTCGCGCAGCGCTTCGTTCGCGCCGAACAGGAACACGTCGCTCACGCGGCCGGCTTCGTAGATCGCATCCTTCAGGCACAGGCCAGACTCGGCCGAGATCAGCGTGGCGATTTCGTCGTGCCGGCGCGCCGCGATCGCGGCGGCGCGGTCGAGGATGGCGGCACGTTCGAAGCGGCTGAGCGTGGGCCGAAACGCCTGCGCGGTGGCGAACGCGCTACGCACTTCGTCCAGCGTGGCCTTGGGCACGCGGCCGATCACGGCGCCGGTGTAGGGGTTGGTGACGGCGATGGCGCGCTCTGCGCTGCGCCCGGCGCCGACCTTGCGGCCGGCGAGCCGCATCGCGTCGAGTTGGTGGTCCTGGATGAACTGCGTGATCATGGCGGGCTCCCGTGCGTTCATTGCGCGTGGTTCAGCGCGAGGTCGAAGGCATCGAAGTTGCGCAGGCGCCGGCTGCGATCGAACCCGTCGAGCGGCCGGTTGAGGATCAGCGGCACGCGCTGCTCGCTGATGCCGCCGTGCGAGCGCAGCGGCGCGTCCAGCGCGGAGAGGTCGTGCCGTGCGGCGCTGGTGCCGAGCACGGTGAAGCGTTCGGACACCACCACCAGGTCGCCGATG
>JBDHRZ010000366.1:0-3740 GCA_039807845.1 Rhodoferax sp. | reverse complement strand
CAGGAGATCGCCAAGGTGGAGCGCGGCGAATGGCCGCAGGACGACAACCCGCTCAAGCACGCGCCCCACACGGCCGCATCGGTGATCGGCGAACAGTGGACCCGGCCCTACCCGCGCGAGACCGGCGCCTTCCCGCTGGCGAGCCTGAAGCAGTCGAAATACTGGACACCGGTCGGCCGCATCGACAACGTGTACGGCGACCGCAACCTGTTCTGCACCTGCGTGCCGGTGGCGGATTACGCTTGAAGCAGCGGGCCGACCACCGCGGCTGCAACGAGGCCGATGGGGCAATCCGCCCCCGGGTCAGGCGGCAGGCGTCGGCCTGGGCTGCGCCTTCATGGCCGTTGCGGCGCTGGTGTAACCGCCGTCACCCCCATCGACGAAGTGCACGTGCAGGCCACCGGTGGGAGTCGTCACCAGGCAGGTCATCAAGGCCGTCTGCGACACGTGCATGCCGTAGCGCAGCCTGCCGGCCGTCTGCAGGCGCGCGAGCAGGGCATCGATGGCGGCAATGCAATCCTGCGGGCAGTCGATGACGAGGCTCACCGTGTCGTCATGGCGGCAGAAGTCGGTGTTGCGCACGAGATCCCGAAGGTAGTGCGCCGGGTCGAATCCGAGCATCGGCCGGCCGAGCCGAAACAACAGGTGCGCCAGCAGGCTGCGCCCCAGCACCTGCAGCACGGCCAGCCACAAAGGCGCACCTCCCCGATTCGCCTGCGCCTCCAGCACCAGCCCCTTGGGCGGCCAGCCTGCGGAGAGATTGTCCAGCCGCACCGGTTCGGCCGCGCCCCCCTGGCGCGCCACGCGCATCACCTCGGCGTAAACCGCACCCGGATCGCCGGCCCCCTGGATGATCAGTGCCAGCATCCGGCCCCGCTCCGACACCAGCGGGTTCCAGCGGCAGGACAAGCCTTCGAGGTCGACCGGCGCGCCATCGTCGAGTGCGGGCGGCACGGCGACCTGCGCGATCAGCGCGGCGTCCCCCTGGCCGCGCACCGCGGCCTCCAGCAGGGCCACCCCGCCGCCGGCAAACAAGCCGAAGCTGTTGCCAGGCGTTGGCTCGAAGCGGCCCACGCGGACCTCGCTGCCATGCTGTCGCAGCAGCGCCACCGGGCAGATGCCGACGCGCAACTGCAAGCCGAAACCGCGCGCGGCGAATCCGCGCACGCGCGCGAGCGCGCTGCGTGCGGCCTGCGCCTGCGCGGGAGGCACCAGGACCACCGATCCATCGCCACCGAACAGGAACGGCAGCCGGGTCGGTGCGCACAGGTTCTTGAGCGCCGCAATGGCCATTGCCGCAACGAAATTGACCGTCTTGTGCTGACCGGCGGCCACTGCCCTGGTGGATCCGACGATGTCGGTCACCACCAGTTCCCAGTCATCCGGCGCTGCACGGTAGGCGGATTCGTCGAACGCTTCGCTGGCACGATCGATCAAGGGCAGACGGACGAAGAACTCGTCTGCACCCGGTGTTTCCTTGCCTGTCGTTCGGTCCATCACGGTCGACAGCCCATGCGAGGCGGCAGTATCGTCGTGTCGATACGCGTCGGTCAAATGGATCGCACGGCGTCCGGCGGCGGCGGCCGATCCGCTCAATCGGGCCAGCCGGCGCGCGCTGCCTTGACCTCGGCGCGGCGTGCCTTGTCCTGCAGGCGCCGCTGCACGGACGCGCGGGTCGGCCGCGTGGCCCGGCGCGGCGTCGGCGCCTGCGCCACGCCCTGCACGAGTTCGTGCAACCGGGCGAACGCGTCGAGCCGGTTGAGTTCCTGCGTGCGATGCGACTGCGCCTTGATGACCAGCACGCCCAGTTGCGTGATGCGCTTGTCGCGCAGCGCCAGCAGGCGCTGCTTGACCTCCTCGGGCAGACTGGAGGCGCGGATGTCGAAGCGCAGGTGGATTGCGCTCGAGACCTTGTTGACGTTCTGGCCGCCGGCGCCCTGCGCGCGCACCGCCGTGACCTGGACTTCGGATTCCGCGACCATCAGCGCGACGGGAGGGGCGGAGGCAGGCATGGGCGCGGCGTGGACGAGGTGGCGTGGCGCGCCGAGCTTATCGCAAAGCACCGAGCGGTCGCTGAGCAGTAGCTGGCGCTGGCCATCGATCGGTGGCGATGACTGGCCGCCGCGATGCTAAGCTAACCCCCTCGCGCCAGCCATGGTGCGCCGCCTCGCCAGACGCACACGCCACCAGCAACCAGCACTCCACCGGAGCCGACCCGCCCATGTCGACCTTGCGCATCGCCGTAGCCGGTGCCGGCCTGATCGGCCGCGTCCACATCGCCGCCATCCGCGCCAGTGCGCAGTGCACGCTGCACGCGATCGTCGATCCGGCGCCGGAAGCGGCCGCGCTCGCGGCCTCGATCGGGGTGCACCACCACACCGGCCTGGCGCAACTGCTGGCCAACGACCGGCCGGACGGCATCGTGCTCGCCACGCCCAATCCATTGCACCTGGAGCACGGGCTGGCCTGCATCCAGGCCGATCTACCGACGCTGCTGGAGAAGCCGATCGCGCCAACCGTGGAGCAGGCGCAACGCCTGGTGCAGGCGGTCGAATCCAGCAATGCGCGCATGCTGATCGGCCACCACCGCGCGCACAGCCCGATCATGGCCAAGGCGCGGGCCGTGGTCGACAGCGGCGTGCTTGGACGCCTGGTGGCCGTGAGCGGCAGCGCCACGTTCTACAAGCCCGACGCGTACTTTGCGCAGGCGCCCTGGCGCAGCGCGCCCGGTGGCGGCCCGATCCTGCTCAACCTGATCCACGAGGTGCACAACCTGCGCATGCTGTGCGGCGAGATCGTCGCGGTACAGGCGTTCGCCTCCAGTGCAGTGCGCGGCTTTCCGGTGGAGGATACGGTGAGCATCAACCTGCGCTTTGCCAGCGGCTGCCTGGGCGGCTTCCTGCTGTCGGACACCGCTGCGAGCGCGCGCAGCTGGGAGATGACCTCACAGGAAAACAAGGATTTCCCGAGCCATGCGGACGAGGACTGCTACGCCATCAGCGGCACGAACGGCACGCTGGCGGTGCCGAGCATGCGGCTGAAGACCTATCCCGCCCCCGGCGAGCGGTCGTGGTGGAAGCCGTTCGAGACCGGCGTGGTCGGCCTGGTGCGCGCCGACCCGATCGCGCGCCAGCTGGCACACTTCTGCGACCTCGTGCGCGGCCGCGTGCCGCCACTGGTGAGCGCACGCGACGGGCTGGAGAACCTGCGCGTCACCGAGGCCATCGCCGCGGCCGCCGCCAGCGGCAGCACCGTCACGCTCGACCACACCTGAACCTCTCGACGTCACTGCGGAACAATCGCCACAGCACGACAAGAGCAACTGCGCGACCGCTGTCGGCGAGAGTCGGCAGAAGCGCCGCAGAAACCAGACCCAGAAGGATTCAACCGAGAAGCACCATGAAGATACTCGTACTCAACGGCGTGAACCTGAACATGTTCGGCAAGCGCGACCCCAGGCAATACGGCACCATCACGCTGGCCGAGATCGACCGCCAGCTGGTGGCGCTCGGCGCCGAGCTCGGCGCGCAGGTGAGCTGCTTCCAGACCAACCTGGAAGGTGCGATGTGCGAGCGCATCCACCAGGCGCATGGCGACGGCACCGATGCAGTGCTCATCAATGCCGGCGCCTGGACGCACTACAGCTACGCGATCCGCGACGCACTGGCGATCCTTGCCCGCCCGATCGTCGAGGTCCACCTGTCCAACATCCACGCGCGCGAGCCATTCCGCCACCAGTC
>JBDHRZ010000365.1:0-3751 GCA_039807845.1 Rhodoferax sp. | reverse complement strand
GAGATCGGCGTGTCGATCACGCGCTGCTCGCCGAAGCGGTGCACCAGATCGCCGGTGACCTGGAACGCGCCACCATAGACCCCGATGTCCTCGCCCATCAGGAACACCCGTTCGTCACGGTCCATGGCGAGCGCCATCGCCTCCTGGATCGCCTGCGCATAACTGAGCTCACGCACGTCAGCGGACATGGTCGGCCTCCTGCGCGCTGGCGTAGACGAAGTCCGTCAGGTGCGCCGGGTCCGGCATCGGGCTCGCGCTGGCGAAGGCGATCCCCGCCTCGATCTCGCGCGCCACGTCCTGGTGGATGGCGTCGATCCCCGGCTGGTCGATCAGGCCGCGGCGCAGCAACTCCTGCTGCAGATGCTCGATCGGATCGCGCGCGATCCAGTCCTCGATCTCGTCCTTGGTGCGGTAGCGGTTGCGGTCGCTGCGGGAGTGGCCGCGGTGCCGATACGTGAGGCTTTCGAGCAGGGACGGGCCGCCGCCCGCGCGCGCGCGCTCGATCGCCTCGTGCGCCGCCTGCGCGACGGCCGCGAAATCGTTGCCGTCGACCGTGACGCCAGGCATGGAATAGGCGGCCGCGCGCAGCGCCACGCGCGAAACGGCGGTGGAGCGCTCGACCGAGGTGGACATGCCGTACTGGTTGTTTTCGCACACGAACACCACCGGCAGCTTCCACACCGCAGCCATGTTCAGGCTCTCGTGGAAGGCGCCCTCGTTGTTCGCGCCATCGCCGAAGAAGCACGCCACCACGTTGGGCCGGCCCATCTGCTTGAGCGCGAGTGCGGCACCCACCGCGATCGGGATGCCGCCGCCCACGATGCCGTTGGCGCCCAGGTTGCCGCCCGCCACATCGGCGATGTGCATCGAGCCGCCGCGCCCGCGGCAATAGCCGGTGTCGCGGCCAAAGAACTCGGCGAACATGAACTTCGGCTGGCCGCCCTTGGCGATGCAGTGCCCGTGGCCGCGGTGCGTCGAGGTGATGCAGTCCGCCGGCTGCAGGTTCACGCCCACGCCAACGGCACTGGCCTCCTGGCCGATCGACAGGTGCATCGTGCCGTGCACCTGGCCGCGCATGTAGGCCTGCTCGGCGCCTTCCTCGAAGCGGCGGATCAGCACCATCTGGCGCAGCGCCGCGCGCAGCCCGGACGCGCCCAGCCGCGCGTAGCTCGACTCGCCGCGTGCGGCATCCGGCACCGGCCCGGTTCCATCCTTGGCGTTCATTCGACCACTCCCCTGTGTGCGGTGTGCGCGACCCGACAGCGCGTGCGCCACGCAGCGCCAGTCATGATGCAAACACCAGTTCGTCCTGCCGGCGACGCAACTCGACGATGCGCGCATTCGCGTCCACCGCGGTGTTCGCGTAGCTGAGCAGTTCACCCTTGCGCACCGGCGCGGTGATGCGCGCCTGTTCGAGCAGGCCGCACGGCACCGCGCCGCCGGTGCGCGCCTCGCCGGCCTCCATCGCCCAGGCGCGGTAGGTGTATTCGCCGATCGCATCGAGCCGGTCGCCCGGCTGCAGGTCACGCTTGGCCAGCGCACAGACTTCCGCCGCCGGGCGCGCCAGCGGCGCCATGTCGGCGCGCCGGTACAGCACCGCACGGGCGCAGGTCAGCGGCACCTCCAGACTGCACAGGTGATAGGGACGATAGAACGTGTAGTAGGGCCCCTTGCCGAGCTTGAGATAGTCCATGCGCTCGCGCAGGCGCGGGTGCGCCATCTCGGCCACCACGAACACGCCCGGCGCCACGCCCTTGCCGATCGTGTAGTCGACCACGCCCTTGCGCGTGAGCACTCCGCCGTCGGCCACCGGGCACAGCACCTGGTGCAGTTGCTCGAGCGGGGCGGACGGCCCGTGCATGCCGGGGATGTCGGGCACGAGGCCGGTGGCATTCGCGATCGCCGACATCTCCACCGCAGTCTTGGAGCCGTCGACGAACTCGACCAGCATGCGCGGGTTGAGCCCCTTGCCCAGCGCCTCGTGCGCGTAGTCGTCGGGAGTCGCATCGACGTTGAGCGGGTTGTTCTTGCCCTTGCCCGCGGCGATCACCGGATAGCCCAGCGCGGAGACGAAATTGATCAGTTCGATCGTCGCGCTGGGCTCGTCGCCGGCCCCGAGCGAGTACACCACGCCGAGCCGGTCCGCCTCGTGCTTGAGGTAGGCGCCGATGGTCACGTCGGCCTCGACGTTCATCATCACCAGGTGCTTGCCGTGCTCCATCGCCATCAGGCCGTTCTGCGCGCCCACCGCCGGCTTGCCGGTGGCGTCGACCACCACGTCGATCATGTCGCAGGCGCACACCAGGTCGGCGTACTCGGTCACCGCGATGCGTCCCTCGCCGACCGCCTGCTCGAGCGCCGCCGCGGTGCGCACCACCCGATGCGCCTGCGCATCGTGCCCTGCCGCGGCCAGCGCGGCCACCGCGCTGTCGAGCCGGATGTCGGCGATCGCCGCCACCACGATGCCGCGCATCTGCAGCACCTGCGTGACGATGTCGGTGCCCATCATGCCCGAGCCGATCAGGCCGATGCGGATCGGCTTGCCACTGGCCTCCCGCGCCGCCAGATCGGCCGCCAGACCGCCGGGATGGAAAGTGCTCATGAAATGCTCCACACACGCAAAATGTACATTTGTGTTTGATTCTAGACTTATGTGCATGTCTTGCACAAGTGGGTTCGCGGGGGTTGCGTGAGGTGGCGCACCTTCGACTGCCGCCGCGTTGGAAGCGCCGGCACGATGCAAACAGGGCGAACCCAGGTCAACTACATCGGCACCCGCAAGCGCAAACACAGCCGCAAACCCGACGAGCAGTACGCCCTGATCGAGTCGTGCAGCCCAGGGCCGTTTCTCGAACTCTTCGCGCGCGGCGAACGTCCTGGCTGGGCCGTCTGGGGGAATCAGGCGGACGAGAGCTACACCCCACACTGGCCCAACTTCAGGCACCAGTCGCGACGGCACCTCGACGATCTGTTCGTCAAGCAGCCAGGGTTGGGCCGCCTGGTTCGTCGTCGATCAGCTCCCCCGGCGCATCGTCGAAGACGACGATCGAGGCGAACAATCCGATCGAAATCGTCGGTCCAGGCGTCGGCGAAATCGACCGGGTCGCGAGAGCGTCCGACCCGCTGCCGAATATTGCGGACCTGCTTGAAACAAGTGGCCCCAGGAAGGCTATCTACACACCAAATTCTCGGAACAAACGCACTCGCAGCATTCTCATTGATGATCGGAAAACAATTCCGTTTCGCGACAGTCATCGGTAAGATACGTGCTCGCTAGTATTCGATGCGCGCGTCATCTGACGACAAGCCGGAAATGGTACGGAAAGCCCCCAGCCATCGTGGCAACCGAGGCTGTATACACCTAATCGCACCATTCGCGCCGTATATCCCGCGCCAACACATCCGTTGCCGCTTTCTTCCCGAGAATTGCGAATTGGACTGCCGGCACAGCGACTCAATGCCGCGATCGAGGACTCCGCCACTGCCGGTCTCTTGCCAAGATCGGAGATCATCAACGCGGCGGGGTCCTTATCGCCTCACAATAGACATCTCTCAAGCTGATCGCGCAACGCCTGACCACCCGAGTCACGTCGTATCGGCGACACCCAACACGGGTTGACATAACACAGTTCGGACTGACCCTCCGTGACACGCGAAAAAGCGCGAAGTCCCCCGCACCTCCCCCGACCTCCCTCACCACATTGACAACGTGGGCACATCGGACTACGATCGCCGGCAATTCCATCAAGGC
>JBDHRZ010000364.1:0-3767 GCA_039807845.1 Rhodoferax sp. | reverse complement strand
GCGTTGGAAGGCCTGAGCGATCTGGTCAACACCATCCGCCAGGTGCGCGCGAACATGAACAAGGACCTGGCGGTGATCGGGCTGCTGCGCGTCATGTTCGACCCGCGCATCACGCTGCAGCAGCAGGTCAGCGACCAGCTCAAGGCGCATTTTGCCGAGAAGGTCTTCGACACCGTGATCCCGCGCAACGTGCGGCTCGCCGAGGCGCCCAGTTACGGTTTGCCCGGTGTGGTGTTCGATCCCGCGTCCAAGGGTGCGCAGGCCTATGTCGCGTTCGCCGAGGAACTCGTGGCGCGCATCGCAACGCCGTGAGACCGTGCGAAACACGGCTTGCGTGCGCAGGCGACGCCGGTCGTGTCGGGCGTCGAGCCCGATCGCCACGCCGCGCGTGATCGTGGTGCATTGCCCGCCCGGCCGCTGCGCGTGCGGCTCCCGGCGTGCGAGCGCGCAAGGCCTGATGCATGGGTTCGTCTCAGCGGCGAGCCGTCAGACGAACCGTGCAAGACCCTGCACCAGGTGGCGCGGCGTTGTTTCGTGAACAGGAGGTCCGTAGATGGTGAGCAGGAAGTTCAAGGGGCTGGGGCGCGGGCTCGAAGCCCTGCTCGGGCCGGTGGCGCATGACGCGGTGCCGGTCGCTGGCGCCGAGGGCGGGCCTGGCCAGCCGGCCAGCCTGTTGCTGTCCGACATGGTGCCCGGCCGCTACCAGCCGCGCACCCGCATGGACGAGGGTGCCCTGTACGAACTGGCCGAGTCGATCAAGGCGCAGGGCATCATGCAGCCCATCCTGGTGCGCCGACTCGAGGCCGCCGAGGGTCTGCAGCGCCTGCGCGCGCTGCAGACGGGTGAGGGAGCCGAGATGCCGGCCCGTGGCGACCGGCCGGTGTACGAGATCATCGCGGGCGAACGGCGCTTTCGTGCTGCCCGGCTGGCTGGCCTGGACAGCGTGCCGGTACTGGTGCGTGACGTCGGCAACGAGGCCGCCGCCGCCATGGCGCTGATCGAGAACATGCAGCGGGAGGACTTGAACCCGCTGGAGGAAGCCCAGGGTTTGCAACGGCTGGTGAAGGAGTTTGGGCTCACCCACGAACAGGCGGCGCAGGCGGTCGGCCGCTCGCGCAGCGCCGCCAGCAATCTGCTGCGCCTGCTGCAGCTGGCCGACCCGGTGCAGACCATGCTGATGGCGGGAGACCTCGAAATGGGCCATGCGCGTGCGCTGCTGGGGCTCGAGCGTGCCGCCCAGATCACCGCAGCCAACCAGATCGCGGCGCGCAAGATGTCGGTGCGCGAGGCCGAAGCGCTGGTGAAGAAGCTCGGCGCCGAGTTCACCCTGACCTCGCCAAGGCCCAAGAAGGAAAAGTCACGCGATGTGCGGCGGCTGGAGGAGGAGCTCTCCGACCTGCTGACGGCCAGTGTCGAGGTGCGCATCAAGAAGCGCGTGAAGCGTGGCGGCCGGGTACAGGAAATCGGCGAACTGGCGGTCCAGTTCGGGTCGCTCGAGGAGCTCAATGGGCTGGTCGACAAGCTCAGCCAGAACGCCAGCCGCTGACCACCTTGCGTGTCCCATGGCGCTGCGCCTGCGCTGGCCGCTGCCCGCGATCCTGGTCTGGCTCGCCTGCTGGCTGGTGTTTGCGGCCGCCCAGCGGTTCGGCTGGTCGATGCCCTGGCCGCTGGCGCTCGCCGGTGCAACCGGTCTGCTGGCGAGCCTGCTGGTTGCCCGCTGGTGGCGTCGCCTGATCGTGGCGACGGGCTTTCCGCTCGCCGTGCTGGCCAGCGCAGGCGCATCGCCGCCGGCCTGGGCCTGGCTGCTGATGCTGGTGCTCGTGCTGGTGTTCTACCCGCTCAAGGCCTGGCGGGATGCGCCCCTGTTTCCCACGCCGCCCGCTGCCCTGCGCGCGCTGCCGCAGCACCTGGCGCTGGCGCCGCGCGCGGCCGTGCTCGATGCCGGCTGCGGCCTCGGACATGGCCTGCAGGCGCTGCGCAAGGCGTACCCGCAGGCGCAGCTCAGCGGCATCGAGTCGAGCTGGGCCCTGCGTGCCTGGTGCGGCCTGCGCTGTCCATGGGCGCGGGTGCGCCACGGCGACCTCTGGCGTGTCGGCTGGCAGCCCTATGCGCTGGTCTACCTGTTCCAGCGGCCCGAGAGCATGCCGCGTGCCGTCGCCAAGGCCGCTGCCGAGATGCGCCCGGGCGCCTGGCTGGTCAGCCTGGAGTTCGAGGCCACTGCGCTGCAGCCCGAGGTGGCGTTGCCACTTGCCGATGGCCGCACGCTGTGGGCCTATCGGCTGCCATTTCGCGTGCGCAGCTAGTGCAGCGTCGCGCACTGTCTGGTACGTATGGAGTTGCCCGGCAATGCTGGTGGCAACTGCTGCAATGCCGTCGCAGACACTTTCGAACGCTCGCTTCGGGTGTGCCGGCGGACGGCGTAACATCGTCATGCATCACCAACCCCGGAGTCATCACGTGAGCCCCCTCGACATCCCTTCGGCCGGCGCCGACGTGCCGCCGCAGCAGGACCGACTCGTCGATGCCATGGTGCTGGCCCTGGCGAAGGTCGCGGAGCCCGGTGAAGCCGGCGGTCACATCGGGCGCATCCAGTGCTACGTGGAGACCCTCCTGCGCCGCCTGTGCCGGTCGGGGCCGTTTGCCAGCCAGTGGCCCGATGCACTGCGGGCGGCGCTCGTGGGCGCCAGCGCGTTGCACGACATCGGCAACAGCGCCATCCCCGATCGCATCCTGCTCAAGCCGGGCCGGTTGCTGCCCGAGGAGCTGCAGTTGGTGCGCAGCCACACCACGCGCGGGCGTGACATCCTGCTGCAGCTGCAGCGCAATGCCGGCGAGCCTTCGGTCCTGCTCGAGCTGGCGCAGCAGATCGCGCAGGGTCATCACGAGCGCTGGGATGGCCATGGTTATCCGTTTGGTCTTGCTGGCCAGGCGATTGCGGCGCCGGCGCTGCTGGTGGCGGTGGCCGATGCCTATGATGCCTTGACGAGTGATCGCGTCTACCGCGCCGGGGTCGCGCACGACAAGGCGATGCAGGTTTTGTTTCAGGAGCGTGGGGGGCAATTTGCGCCCGACATGATCGATGCCCTGGTCGAGGTGGAGCGCGAGTTCGCCGACATCGCCCGGCGGCACGCCGATTCCGAGACCGAACTGCAGCGCCGGATCGACTACTTGGCGCAGGCCATCGCCGAGAGTCCCTGAGCGTGTGATGTGATCGAAATTGCACCTGAGCCGGGGTGCCATCGTGTCCCTGTCCGGGCGAGCCTGTTGCGCGCCACTGCGCCCGCGCGCGTCGCCTGAACCAGGGGGTGACGCACCCGCCGCGCGGTGGTATCGTGCGCGCTGCCTTGCTGCGGCAACCGACGGCCCCCGTCCACTGCCGCCCGGCGGCCTTCCTCCAACATTCGGGAGCCTTCCATGAAACCAGCCCTTCTTGCTGCGCGATCCACCGCGTGCGTCGCTGCCGCAACCTTGCTCGTCGCCTGCCTGCCGGCGCAGGCGCAGACGATCGAGCGCGTACGCATGACGGACAACGACCTGAGCTGCCAGCAGATCTACAACGAGACCGTCCAGATGGACGGCGTCATGGCGCGCGCGGCGCAGCCCGCGGCTCCGGTCGCCGTCGCAGCCGATCCGGCTGCCAACGTCGGTACGCAGGTGGCCGGTGCGGTGGCACAGGCGGCGATCGTCAATACGGCGGCGCGCGGAGGTTTTGGTGGCTTTGGCGGGGGCTCCCTGCTGGGCGGGCTGCTCGGCGGCGCCGCGCAGCA
>JBDHRZ010000363.1:0-3768 GCA_039807845.1 Rhodoferax sp. | reverse complement strand
GGCTGCTGCACACGCTGGACATGTTGATGATGCTGCCGCGCCCCTGCGCAAGCATCTTCGGCAGCACCGCCTGGACCATCCAGTACTGCGCGCGCACGTTCAGGTCGAAGGCGAAATCCCAGTCGGCATCGCTGGCCTGCAGGACGGTGCCGTTGTGCACCACGCCGGCGCAGTTGAACAGCACGTCGATCGCGTCCATGCCCTGCACCACTTCGCCGATGGCCCGCTTGTCGAGCACGTCCAGCACCGCCGTGCGCACGTTGGCCACGCCGTCGTAGCCGCGCAGCAGGCCGGCGTCGCGGTCGGTTGCCAGCACCTGCGCACCTTCGGCCGCCAGCGCCAGCACGCTCGCCTTGCCGATGCCCTGTCCGGCGGCAGTCACCAGGACCGATTTGCCCTCGAGTCGCATAGCCCCTCCGATGAAGAAGTCATCGCGCCGCCACCCATCCGTGGACGACACGAACGCCGCTCCGATGCAGTGTTTCGCACCAGCCGATTCATCGCCGATTATGACCACGCCAGAGCCACCGACCGTGCGCTCCCACCGATCGTGCGCACAACTGCGTGGTCGGCACGAACCACGCGATGGCAGGTGGCTGCGCCGCGCCCGGCCGAACCGCACGGCCAGAGCTGTCGACCCCACATGCAAATGTCCCCTTCTGCGCCAAATGAGGGTGAGGCCTGATGAGCGGGTTTCGGCAGTCGGGCGGCGACAGGTGGTCCACGGGTAAGATTCGAACAAGGACCGGCCAGACCAATCGACCGAGCACCCGAGCACGCGGCCATCGGGATCGTGGAGCCCCGACGCCGGCACGATCGAGCCGCCGAACGATTGCGCGTGACCCATCGCAGCACGAAAGACCACACGATGCGCCTCCTCATCCGGCTGCACGCGAACGACGACGTATTGATCACTCGCAGCCAGCTCGTCGGCGGCATGGTCGTGGATGGCATCCGCCTGCAGGGCCTCATCCCGGCCGGCCACAAGGTCGCCGCGCACGGCATCGCGGCCGGTGCACCGGTGCGGCGTTACGACCAGATCATCGGATTTGCCTCGCGCGCCATTCGGGCCGGCGAGCACGTGCACACGCACAACCTCGACATGGGTCCTGCCAAGGGCCAGTTCACGCGCGACTACGCCTTCGGCGAGGACGTCCGGCCAGCGCCGCCGCGCCGCCATGCGAGTTTCACGGGATACGTGCGCGCAAACGGCCAGGTCGCGACGCGCAACTGGATCGGCATCCTGTCGAGCGTGAACTGCTCCGCCACCGTGGCACGGGCCATCGCCGACCAGTTCTCGCGCCAGTTCCATCCGGAGGTGCTGGCTGCATTCCCGAACGTCGACGGCGTGGTGGCGCTGACGCACGGCACCGGCTGCGGGATGGACAGCGAGGGCCTGGGCATGCAGATCCTGCAGCGCACACTGGCCGGTTATGCGACCCACGCCAATTTCGCCGCCGTGTTGACGGTAGGGCTGGGCTGCGAGGCGAACCAGATCGGAGCCTGGCTGGCCCACAGCGGCCTGCGCGAAGGCGACCACCTGCGGGTATTCAACATCCAGGATGTCGGCGGAACCGCCAAGGCGGTCGCCATGGGGGCCAGTCTGGTGCGCGACATGCTGCCGCAGGCGAACCAGGCCGTCCGCAAACCGGTCGACGCAAGCCACCTCACGATCGGTCTGCAGTGCGGCGGCTCCGACGGGTACTCCGGCATCAGCGCGAACCCGGCACTGGGCGCGGCGGTCGACCTGCTGACGGCCCACGGCGGCACCGCGATCCTGAGCGAGACCCCCGAGATCTACGGTGCCGAGCACCTGCTCACGCGTCGGGCCGTGGATCGCGCCACCGCCGACAAGCTACTCGAACGCATCCACTGGTGGGAGGACTACACCGCGCGCAACGGCGGCGAGATGAACAACAACCCCTCGCCCGGCAACAAGGCCGGCGGCCTCACCACCATCCTGGAGAAGTCGCTCGGCGCAGTGGCCAAGGGCGGCACCGGCACCCTGCAGGCGGTCTACGAATACGCGCAGCGCGTCGACCGGCACGGCCTGGTCTACATGGACACGCCCGGCTACGATCCGGTCAGCGCCACCGGCCAGGTGGCGGGCGGCGCGAACGTGATCTGCTTCACCACCGGCCGCGGGTCGGCCTATGGCTGCGCTCCCGCGCCGTCGATCAAGCTGGCCACCAACAGCCGCCTGTGGGAGCGCCAGCGCGACGACATGGACATCAACTGCGGCGAGATCCTCGACGGAAGCTGCTCGATCGCCGAGATGGGGCAGCGCATCTTCGACCTGGTGCTCGCCACCGCTTCGGGCCAGGTCACGCAGAGCGAACGCCATGGTTACGGCCAGAACGAATTCGTGCCCTGGCAACTCGGCGCCGTGATGTGAGCGCGGTGCACCTGGATCCCCCGCACACCACGACGCTCCATGCCCAAATCGATATCGCCGACCAACCTGCGCAGTACTGTCGAGCGCATCCTCGTTGCCAACGGCAGTGCGGCCACGGAGGCGGCCACGGTCGCGCACAACCTGGTGCTGGCGAACCTGAGCGGCCATGATTCCCATGGCGTGGGGATGCTGCCGCGCTACGTGGATGCGACGCTCGAAGGTGGGCTTGCGCCGAACACGCAGGCCCGCATCATGCTCGACAGCGGCAGCCTGCTGACCATCGACGGCGGCCACGGCTTCGGCCAGGTGATCGGTGAAGAGGCGATGGCGCTCGCCATGGACCGTGCGCAGCAACACGGCAGTTGCATCATGACGATCAGGGGCGCGCACCACCTCGGGCGCATCGGCCACTTCGCCGAGATGGCAGTCGCCCGCGGCCTGGTGTCGATCCACTTCGTGAACGTGGTTTCGCGCCCGATCGTCGCGCCCTGGGGCGGTGGCGACGGGCGCTTCGGCACCAACCCGTGCTGCATCGGCATCCCGCTCGCGGGCCAGCCGCCGTTCGTGCTCGACTTCGCCACCAGTCGCGTGGCGTAGGGGAAGATGCGCGTGGCCCACATGGAAGGGCGCCGCGTGCCCGAGGGTTACCTGATCGACGCGCAGGGCCGCCCCAGCACAGATCCGGGCGTGGTGGTCGTGCCGCAGTCCAATGGCCTGTTCGGCGCCCTGATGACGTTCGGCGAGCACAAGGGCTACGGCCTGGCCGTGGCCTGCGAACTGCTCGGCGGCGCGCTCTCCGGCGGCACCACCTGGCATGGCAACCCCGACAACCGCGCCGCCGTGCTCAACAGCATGCTGACGATCCTGATCGATCCGGACAGGCTCGGCACGCGCGCGAGCTTCGAGCAGCAGGCGAGCGCCTTCATCGAATGGCTGCGGCAAGCACCGCCGGCGCAGGACGCCGCCTCCATCCAGATCGCCGGCGATCCGGAGCGCGCAGCGCGCCGCGCACGCGAGCGCGACGGGCTGGTGATCGACGACAACACCTGGGCGGCGATCGTGCAGGCGGCAGACAAAGTCGGATGCGTGGTGGCCTGAGCGCCGCCGGGCCGTTCCCAAGGCGCTCAGCCCCGCAGTGCGCAGCACGGAGGGCAACCTGATGAGCGCCACCTGGGCGCTCCCAAGGCGCTGGCACCGCAGCCGTCAGGCGGAGGTGCTCCGATGGGCCGCCGCCGGGCCGCCGCCACCAGCAGCACCGCCAGGCTGGCACCCAGGTGTTCGGACGGAAGACGCCGGAACCCCGAGCGCGCATAGCGGTGCAGGCGACCGAGCAGGAACGCCGTCAGCGCGGAGGCGATCACCTGTGCGTCGTG
>JBDHRZ010000362.1:0-3770 GCA_039807845.1 Rhodoferax sp. | reverse complement strand
CGATCATGATCGGCTTGTGATAGCCGCGCCAGACGCCCGCCACCGGCTGCTCGAAGTTGCGGAAATAGCCCAGCAGATTCGGTCGGCCGAACTCGTTGTTGAACGACGCGCCGCCGATCGGCCCCTCGATCATGATGTCCAGCGCCGAGGCGATGCGACCGGGCTTCCCGTAAGCTTCGGCCTCCCACGGCTGTTCGTAATCGGGGATGCGCAGGTGGGAAACGGTGAAGCCGGTGAGCCCCGCCTTCGGCTTGGCGCCACGCCCGGTGGCCCCTTCGTCGCGGATCTCGCCACCGGCGCCGGTGGCCGCCCCGGGATACGGCGAGATCGCCGTCGGGTGGTTGTGCGTCTCCACCTTCATCAGGATGTGCGCGGGCTCTTCGCCGAAGCGGTAGATGCCGTCGCGGCGCGGATAGAAACGTTGCACCGTCGGACCCTGGATGACGGCGGCGTTGTCCGAGTACGCCACCAGCGTTCCCTCCGGATGGGTGGCGTGCGTGTGGCGGATCATGCCGAACAGCGAGTGCTCCATCGCCTCACCGTCGATCTCCCACTGCGCGTTGAAGATCTTGTGCCGGCAGTGCTCGGAGTTGGCCTGCGCGAACATCATGAGTTCGACATCGCTCGGATTGCGGCCGATGCGCTTGAAGTATTCGAGCAGGTAGGCGATCTCGTCGGGCGATAGCGCAAGGCCCATGTCGACGTTGGCGCGCTCCAGCGCTTTGCCGCCGCCGCCCAGCAGGTCGACCTGCGCCAGCGGCTTGGGCTCGTGCACCTGGAACAGCGCCTCGCCCGCCTCCAGGCCGGGCAGCACCGTCTCGGTCATGCGGTCGTGCAGGAAAGGCGCGAGGGTGGCGCGCTCGCCCTCGTCCAAGGGCCGGCCATCGGCCATCAGGACGCGATACGCGGTGCCGCGCTCGATGCGCTCCACCGCCGCCAGCCCGCACTGGCGTGCGATGTCGGTGGCTTTCGAGGACCACGGCGAGATCGTCCCCAGGCGCGGGACCACGACGATGGGCTCGGCCGCGATGTCCTTCTCGTCCGCGGCCGGGCCGTATGTCAGCAGGGCATTGAGCACGTCGCGTTCTGGCCCGGTGAGCGGGCGCTCGAGCTTGACGAAATGCCAGAAGCGGGTCTGAATGGTTTGGAGGCCCGGTAACGAGCGCTTCGCGTTGTTCAACAGCTTGTCGACGCGAAACTCGGACAGGGCGCGGCGTCCGGGCAGCCTGAGGAAAGTGGCCATCGAGAGTCGTCGGATGAGATGCGCGATTATACCGGTCGCGGCCAACCCCGCCCGTATAAGTTACAAGTGGCCTCGGCGAGGGCTTAGTTAGGCGTCCTATAATCGCCACACTCCCTCTTTCCGGCCCCTTCCGCACCATGCGCCCGGCCATTCCGCTCCCCATCTGCCGCGTCGACGCCGTGCGCGCCATCGAGAACACCGTGCTGGGCGGCGCATCGCCGCCGGATCTCATGGAGCGCGCCGGAGCAGCCGCCGCACAGTTCGCCATCGCCCACCTGCTGGCCGGCAAGCGCTCGGTTCTGGTGGTCGCCGGGCCCGGCAACAACGGCGGCGACGGCTTCGTCGTCGCGCGCCACCTGCTGCAGGCGTGGCATCGCGTGCAAGTGGTCTTCACCGGCGACGCCACCCGCCTGTCCGGCGATGCGCGCAAGGCCTACGACGCCTGGCTCGCCACCGGCCAGGGCGTGCGCCTGGAGGCTCCGCGCGAGCCGATCGACCTGGTGGTCGACGCGCTGTTCGGCATCGGCCTCACGCGCGACGTCGAGGGCCGTCACGCCGCGCTCATCGAGTGGACGAACCGGCAGCGCGCCCCGGTGCTCGCGCTCGACGTGCCCAGCGGCCTGGAGGCCGACTGCGGCCGCGTGCTGGGCTGTGCCGTGCGCGCCCGCCATACGGCGACATTCATCGCGCTCAAGCCCGGCCTGCTTACCCTGGACGGCCCGGACCACGCCGGCGATGTTCACCTGTTCGATCTGGGGCTGGACGTGGCCTCGATGCACGCCGACCGCGGCTGGGTGATCGGCGAGGACGCGGTCGCGACCGCACTGGCGCCACGCGCGCGCAACACCCACAAGGGCAGCTTCGGCAGCCTGGGGGTGATCGGCGGCGCGGCCGGCATGACCGGCGCCGCCTTGCTCGCCGGACGTGCCGCGCTCCATCTGGGCACCGGGCGCACCTATGTCGGGCTGCTCGATGCGCGCGGCTTTCAGGTGGACACCAGCGCGCCGGAACTCATGCTGCGCGAATGCGAGGACACGCTTGCGCTGGCTCATCTCAACGCCCTGGTGGTCGGGCCCGGACTGGGCCAGACGCCGCCGGCGCGCAGCGCCGTGGCGCGTGCGCTGGAGCGCAACGTGCCGCTGGTGCTCGATGCCGACGCGCTCAATCTCATCGGCGCGCACGAGGCGCTGGCCGACGTCTGTCGCGCGCGCGTTGACGGCACGCTGATGACGCCGCATCCGGCCGAGGCGGCGCGCCTGCTGCGCACCACGGTGGCCGAGGTGCAGAAGGACCGCGTCGGCAGCGCCCAGGCGCTCGCCCAGCACTACCGGGCCTGCGTGGCGCTCAAGGGCGTCGGGACGGTGATCGCCACGCCCGACGGTCCGTGGTACATCAATACCAGCGGCAATCCGGGATTGGCCAGCGCGGGGATGGGTGACGTCCTGTGCGGCATCCTGGGGGCGTTATTGGCGCAGGGCGTTACGGCCGAACGCGCACTGTGCGCCGGCGTGCATCTGCACGGCCTGGCGGCGGATGCCTGCGCGCACGCGCTTGGCGGAGAGATCGGGCTGACCGCGAGCGAAATCGCACAGAGCGCGCGCCGCCTGCTCAATGCGGCCGTCTACGGCACCCGTCCGGACTAATTCACCGGGGCGATGCAACGCCCCAGTCAGGCGGTGAGCAACTTGACCGTCTGGATACCGAGGATCGTCATCAGCAGCGAACCGCCCAGGTGCACGCCGATGTGCGCAAGTGCCCAGCCATAGTCACCGCGCGTGAGCAGGCCGACGGACTCGGCGGAAAACGTGGAAAAGGTGGTCAGGCTGCCGAGGAAACCGGTGATCGCGAACAAGCGCACCTCCGGCGGCAGTGCCGGGTTCTGTCCGAGGTATTCCACCAGCACGCCGATCACGTAGCCGCCCGCCAGATTCGACACCAGCGTGCCGATGGGCAGGGTCGGAAAAATCGGATTGAGCAGCAGGCTCAAGCCCCAGCGCGACCACGCACCGAGGATCGCGCCGATGCCGATGGCGACGAGCGCCGTCATACGCGGAAGTCCATGCGCGGATTATAGCCACGCCGCGTGCATCTTCTGCACACCAGGACGCGCAACACCGCCAGCCCAATCCCGGGTACCCGATTTGCCGCCAACTTCGGTTTACGCAGGAGGTGTGGCAATGAACATGTTCCAGTTCACGGTGGCATCGGTCGGTCTGCTTGCCGGACTGATCGGAATGCATCACGCGCACGCGGCCGATTTGCAGCCGTATGCCAAGAAGGGGCAAGTCGTACAGCGGCTGCGCGCGTTCGACAATCCCGAGGGCGCGATTTTCTCGCTGGACGGCAAGACCGTGTTCGTGTCCAACGCGGCCGAGTTGGGAATGCCCGACAAGGGTTTTCATTGGACCGAGGGCGCCGCCTACGTCAGCGAATCCAAAGTCTGCAAGTGCCGGGGGCGCCTCGGGCGCGAAGTGCCAGCCACGTGGCTGGCGATGTGCGGATTGGTTCATGTGTGGCTCTCTTCGGT
>JBDHRZ010000361.1:0-3816 GCA_039807845.1 Rhodoferax sp. | reverse complement strand
GGAAGCGGCAGCGACGCTGGGGCTGTCGTACTGGCAGACGCAGCGCAAGATCGTGCTGCCGCAGGCGCTCGCGATGGTCGTGCCCGGCATCATGAACAGCTTCATCGCGATCTTCAAGGACACCTCGCTCGTCACCATCGTGAGCCTGTACGACCTCACCGGCGCGCTGCGCCTGGCCCTGGGCTCGGACGTGGACTGGCGACCGTTCTACATCGAAGGCTACATCTTCATCGCGCTCATCTATTTCGCCTTCTGCTTCGCGATGTCGCGCTACAGCCACTGGGTCGAGCGCCAGTTCAACCGGAGCAAGGCGCGCTGACGGTACGCATGCGGCCAGCCCGGACACCACCCTTCGCACGACCATGACCGAACCCATCATCGTCTTCGACAAGCTCAACAAGTGGTACGGGAACAACTTCCACGTGCTGCGCGACATCGACCTGAACGTCGCACACGGCGAGCGCATCGTGATCTGCGGTCCGTCGGGCTCGGGCAAGTCGACCCTGATCCGCTGCATCAACCGGCTCGAGGAGCACCAGCAGGGACGCCTGCTGGTCGATGGCGTGGAACTGACCGACGACGTCAAGGTAGTGGACGATGTGCGCAAGAAGGTCGGCATGGTGTTCCAGCAGTTCAACCTGTTCCCGCACCTGACCGTGCTGGAGAACCTGACCCTGTCGCCGATGTGGGTCGGCAAGATGCCGCGCAAGGAGGCCGAGGCCAAGGCCATGGCGCAGCTCGAGCGCGTGCGCATCGCCGAACAGGCACAGAAGTACCCGCTGCAGCTCTCCGGCGGTCAGCAGCAGCGGGTGGCGATCGCACGCGCCTTGTGCCTGACCCCGAAGATCATGCTGTTCGACGAGCCGACCTCGGCGCTCGATCCGGAAATGATCAAGGAGGTGCTCGACGTGATGGTCGAGCTGGCCGGCCAGGGCATCACCATGCTGTGCGTGACGCACGAAATGGGTTTTGCCAAGGCGGTGGCCGACCGCGTGATCTTCATGGACCAGGGCCAGATCGTCGAGCAGAACACGCCGGCGGCGTTTTTCAGCAATCCGCAGAGCGAACGCAGCAAGGATTTCCTCTCGAAGATCCTCGGTCATTGAGCAGTGCACGCCGCAGCCGGGCAGCGTACCGACGCAACGCCTGCGAAACGCTGCAAGCCGGGCCGAACAGGCATCGGGACGCGAGCGAATCTGGTACCCTTGCCTTCCCCCGTCTGCCAAAGGAAGGAGCTTGCCATGGGAGCCCAGGAATACACCCTCAACGAGCAGGAACAGCTCGTGACCGACATGAAGTCGGCGATCGCCGATGCAGAGGACATGCTGCAGGCAACCGCCGACCAGACCGGCGACAAGGTCGCCAGCCTGCGCGCGCGCATCCAGGAACGCCTCAAGGGCGCCAGGCTGCGACTGGGCGAGGCAGAAGGCGCGCTGCGCGAGAAGACCCGTGCGGCCGCGCGCGCCACCGACACCTATGTGCACGAGTCGCCCTGGACGGCAGTCGGCATCGCCGCTGGCGTCGGGCTGCTGGTGGGGCTGATCATCGGGCGCCGCTGACCTGCGCATTGGAGCCGGTGGCGCGCCATGACCAGCCCGGGCGGACGCGAGGGATTGCGCGCGAGCTTGCAGCGTCTGGCCATCGCGCTGCTGGGCATGCTGCAGCTTCGCCTGGAACTGCTGGGCAACGAGGTCGAAGTCGAGAAGCTGCGCATCCTGCGCCTGCTGCTGCTCGCGCTGGCATCGATGTTCTGCGCCGTCCTCGCCCTGCTGCTGCTGGTGGCCCTGATCACGCTCTGGCTGTGGGAGCTGCGCCTTGGCGTGCTGGGCGCGTTCACCGCGCTGTTCGTGCTCGCCAGCTGGCTCGCCTGGCGCACCCTGAGGCAACAGGTGAAACAGGCCGAATCCCCGTTTTCCGCCAGCCTGGGCGAACTGCGGGAAGACCTGCGGCGGCTCAGGCGCAGTGCCGGCCATGCAGCAACGCCTGACTGAGTTGTTGCTCGAGCGTGCGCGCCTGCAGGAGCGCATCGCGGCGCAGCGCGACACGCTCGCGTTGCGCACACAGCCGCTGGCGCGCAGCCTGCAGTTCGGCGACTGGCTCGCACGGTGGTGGCTGCGATGCCGTCAGTTCGCCGTCGAGCATCCACTGGCCGTCGCCGGCGCAGTCGGCGTCATCGTGGTGCTGCGACCCGCCGGCGCCTGGCGTTGGACGCAGCGCGGCCTGCTCGTCTGGCGCACCTGGACCTCGCTGCGCAAGGCGCTGCCAGCTTTCCTGGCGCGCCAGATCTGAGCGCCTGTGCAGATATGAATCGTGCCCGCGATGCATGTCTGCACAGGCTCTGACCCCGAGACAAGGTTCCGCAAGTCGTTGGTTCCCTTGGGTGCGCCTGGTGCTGCGGACGCGCCGCATGGCATCACACGCCCAGGAATTCAGCGGTTTGCAACGCTCGCCCGGTACCGGGCCACGTCCCATTCCTGCACCGGCGCACCCTGGTTGCCCCAGGCCGAGCGGATGTGGGTCAGCACCGCCGCCACCGCACGGTCATCGAGCACCAGCTTGAACGGCGGCATGCCGAACGGCCGCGGGTTGCCCTGCGTGGCCGGCGGAAAACCTCCGTGCAGCACGATCTGCACCAGGTTGGCGGTCTGCGCCTGTTGCACCGCACGATTGCGCGCCAGCGCCGGGTACGCCCCTGCGACGCCCTCCCCGGCATCGCCGTGGCAGCCCGCACACTGCTTTTCGTAGATCGCCGCGCCCGCCGCCGCCACCCGCGGCGCCACGCCGGGGCCGCCGTCCGCCGTGGCGGCATCCGCGGACGGCAACGCCTGCAGGTAACGCGCCATCGCACGCAGGTCGTCCTGGCTCAGGTACTGGGTGCCGTGCAGCACCACCTCGGCCATCGGCCCGGACACGCTGGCCTGCGCGGCGACGCCGGTCTGCAGCAGGCGCACGACCTCCTCGACCGGCCAGTGGGCCAGCCCCGCTTCGCTCGTGCGCTGCAGCGAGGGCGCATACCAGTCCTGCATCGGCATCAGGCTGCCCGACAGGGCCTGGCCCTGGTCGACGGCACCGAACAGGTTGCGCGCGCCATGGCAGGCGCTGCAGTGGCCCAAGGCGCGCACCAGATACGCACCCCGGTTCCATTGGGCGTCGCGCGTAGGGTCGCGCTGGAACACGCCGGGGGAAAAATACAGTCGCCGCCAGGCTGCCAGCGCCAGTTGCGAGTCGTAAGGCCAGCGCATCGCTGCGGGGCGATTGGGCTGGCGCACCGGCGGCAGGCTGCGCAGGTAGGCGAACAAGGCGTCGGCGTCCTCCTGGCTGACCTGCGTATAGCTGGTGTACGGAAACGCCGGGTTGAGCAGCCGCCCATCCCGGGAGCGGCCTTCGTGCAACGCACGCCAGAAGTCGACCGAAGTCCAGTTGCCGATGCCGGTCTCGCGATCCGGTGTGAGGTTGCTGCTGTAGACGATCCCGAACGGCGTCTCGATCGGACGGCCGCCCGCATACGGCGCGGCACCCGCCACCGTGTGGCACGCCATGCAGTTGCCCGCGCGCGCCAGGTAGGCGCCCTGTGCCACCAGATCCGCGGCCGGCGCACGCGCCGCCGTGGGCGCGCGATCAGAAGAACCGGCCTGCCACCACCACGATGTGCCGACCACGGCCAGCAGCGCCAGCGCCGGCACGAGCAGCCCCCAGCGGCGCAGGCGCAGACTCAACGCAGCACCTCCAGTTCCGGTGCGCTGCCGCAGACCGGGCGAGGCAGATCACCTGCAGGCCGGCGCACGGCCACCACGGCGTGCGTGTCGGTGGGTAGTG
>JBDHRZ010000360.1:0-3817 GCA_039807845.1 Rhodoferax sp. | reverse complement strand
CGGCGTCGTATTCCGTCTTGAGCCGGTGCTGCACGACCTCGAACTGCAGTTGCCCGACCGCGCCGAGCAGCATCGGTCCACCGGCTTGCGGGCGAAACACCTGGATCGCGCCCTCTTCGCCCAGCTGTGCCAGCCCCTGCTGCAGCTGCTTGGTACGCAGCGGGTTCTTCAGGATGACGGTCTGGAACAGTTCGGGCGCGAAGAACGGCAGGCCGGTGTACTGCAGCGCCACCGAGCCGTCGGTGATGGTGTCGCCGAGCTGCACGCCGCCGTGCGTGGTGAAGCCCACGATGTCGCCGGCGAAGGCCTCTTCCACCGCTTCGCGGCGCTGGCTCATGAAGGTGACCACGCTGGTCGGGCGCAGTTCCTTGCCGCTGCGCTGCACCTTGAGTTTCATGCCCGGGCTGTAGCGGCCCGAGCAGATGCGCACGAACGCGATCCGGTCGCGGTGCGACGGGTCCATGTTGGCCTGCACCTTGAACACGACGCCGGAGAAGAAGGCGTCGTGCGGCGCGACCGTGCGCAGTTCCGGCTCCGCGCCAACGCCGGCCTTGGGTGGCGGCAGTGCACTGGTGCGTGGCTGCGGCGGCGGCGCGAGGTCGACCAGCGCGTCGAGCACCTCCAGCACGCCGAAGTTGTTCACGCCGGAGCCGAAGAACACTGGCGTCTGCCGGCCGGCCAGGAACTCGGCGTGATCGAACGCGGGCGATGCGCCGCTCACCAGTTCCATGTCCGCCTGCGCCTGCGCGAAGTCGCTGCCGAAGCGCTGCTGCAGGGTGTCACGCTCGGCCAGGGCGATGGCTTCGAAGTCCTGCGGGCGGCGGTCCTGCCCGGCCTGGAACACCGTCATCGTGTGCGTGCGCAGGTTCACGATGCCGCCGAAATGCTTGCCCTGGCCCACCGGCCAGGTGAGCGGGACGCAGGACATGCCCAGTTCGCGCTCGACCTCGTCGAGCAGTTCCAGCGGTTCGCGCACCTCACGGTCCATCTTGTTGATGAAGGTGATGATCGGCGTGTTGCGCTGGCGGCAGACCTCGATCAGGCGCCGCGTCTGCGCCTCGACGCCGTTCGCGGCATCGATCACCATCAGCGCGGCGTCCACCGCCGTCAGCACGCGGTAGGTGTCTTCCGAGAAGTCCTTGTGGCCGGGGGTGTCGAGCAGGTTGATGACGTGGTCGCGGTAGACCATCTGCATCACCGAACTGGCCACCGAGATGCCACGCTGTTTCTCGATCTCCATCCAGTCGCTGGTGGCGTGGCGGCTCGCCTTGCGCGCCTTCACCGAGCCGGCGATCTGGATCGCGCCGGAGAACAGCAGCAGCTTCTCGGTCAGCGTGGTCTTGCCCGCGTCCGGGTGGGAGATGATGGCAAACGTGCGGCGGCGCCGCGTTTCGGCCAGGTAGGGCATGTAGTACGGTCGATGGAGACCTCGGCGCTGGCGCCCGCAACCGGGGCACACGCGCACCAGCACGGCGGTGCCGGGTCGTGAAATGGTTAGAATTATCACCTTCCGAGGAGCGTTGCAGTTCACGCGCAGTGAACCAGGCTCGGAGAGCGTGGCCGGATGCGGCCACCAACCCAACGGCGCTCACCCACTGGTCTGGTGCGGTGAGCTTCCCAACCGAAGATCGCCCGTGCGGCCAGTGCTTGTTCGCAAACAACCATTGGAGATGCCGCATGAGCGCCGTATTGACACCGATCGACCACCAGGATTACGAGATCGCCGACCTGAGTCTGGCTGCCTGGGGCCGCAAGGAACTGGCGATCGCCCAGACCGAGATGCCTGGCCTGATGGCGATCCGCGAGGAATATGCCGAGTCCCGGCCACTCGAGGGCGCGCGCATCGCGGGCTCGCTGCACATGACGATACAGACCGGCGTGCTGGTCGAGACGCTGCAGGCGCTCGGGGCCCAGGTGCGCTGGGCCTCGTGCAACATCTTCTCCACCCAGGACCACGCCGCCGCCGCACTGGTGGCCGCCGGCACGCCGGTGTTCGCCTACAAGGGCGAGTCGCTCGCCGATTACTGGGACTACACGCACCGCATCTTCGAGTTCGGCCCCAAGGGCTCCAGGGCCGAAGGCCCGAACATGATCCTGGACGACGGCGGTGACGCGACGCTGCTGATGCACCTGGGCGCCCGCGCCGAGAAGGACATCGAGGTGCTCGCCAAGCCGGGCAGCGTGGAGGAGGAATGCCTGTTCGCCGCGATCAGGGCCAGGCTCGAAAAGGATCCGACCTGGTACAGCCGGCGCCTGAAGCACATCATCGGCGTGACCGAGGAGACCACCACCGGCGTGCTGCGCCTCAAGGAGATGTCGGCCAAAGGAACCCTGACGCTGCGCGCGATCAACGTGAACGACTCCGTGACCAAGTCGAAGTTCGACAACCTGTATGGCTGCCGCGAATCGCTGGTCGATGCGATCAAGCGCGCCACCGACGTCATGGTGGCCGGCAAGATCGCGCTGGTGGCCGGCTATGGCGACGTGGGCAAGGGCTCTGCGCAGGCCTTGCGTGCGCTGCGCGCGCAGGTGTGGGTGACCGAGATCGACCCGATCAACGCCCTGCAGGCGGCGATGGAGGGCTTTCGGGTCGTGACGATGGACTACGCGGCCGACAAGGCGGACATCTTCGTCACCGCCACCGGGAACCGGAGCGTCATCACCTGGCAGCACATGGAGGCGATGAAGGACGAGGCGATCGTCTGCAACATCGGGCACTTCGACAACGAGATCGACGTGGCTTCCCTGTCGCGCTGCAAGTGGGAGGAGATCAAGCCGCAGGTGGACCACGTGATCTTCCCGGCCCGGGGCAGGAAGGCGGCCAAGCGCATCATCCTGCTCGCCAAGGGGCGCCTGGTGAACCTGGGCTGCGGCACGGGCCATCCGAGCTTCGTGATGTCGTCGAGCTTTGCCAACCAGACCATCGCGCAGATCGAACTGTTCACCAAGCCGCGGGAATACAAGCCCGGCAAGGTCTACGTGCTGCCCAAGCACCTCGACGAGAAGGTGGCGCGCCTGCACCTGAAGAAGGTGGGGGCGATGCTGACCGAACTGACCGACGAGCAGGCCCGCTACATCGGCGTGCGCAAGGAAGGCCCGTACAAGGCGGAGACCTACCGCTACTGAGTATCCCAGGTCCCGCTCGCGACGCCAGGTGCACCCAAGGAAATCAACGACTTGCGAAACGTTTCTTGAGAGCACGTGCCGGCGATGCCGTGCTGGGGCGCGGCATCGCGCCCGCAGGCGCACGCACGCCGTCGCGTGGGCGGGGCGCGCGGCGTGCCGTTCGGCGGGACATTGCAGTCGGGCCGCACGTCCTGCCGAGCCTCGCAGGCGACCCTGGTGTGCGTGCAACCCACCACTTCACGGAAACTGAATCGAATGCCCTCGAGCGGCTTGCCACTGAGGGAGCCATCCCTACCAAACGACCGGATGACGATGCGGATCGACCAATTGCTGGTCCAGCGCGGCCTGGCCCTCACCCGCTCGCAGGCGCAGCGGCTGATCGCCGCCGGCGTGCGCTGGCGTGCGGACGGCCACTGGCAGCAGGTGTCGAAGAACGGCGAGCAGGTGGCGGACGACGCGGAAATTGCGTTGCTCGATGAAGCGCAGACGCGTTACGTGTCGCGCGGCGGCCTCAAGCTCGAGGGCGCGCTGGCCCACCGCAGGCTGCCGGTCGAGGGCACGGTCTGCCTGGACCTCGGCCAGTCGACCGGAGAGTTCGCTCTGGGTGCAGCCGGTGACGAAGTCGTGGAGCTGCTGCTGCGCCGCCTCGACGGTCGCAACATCTGCCGGCAGCGTCACCCCGCGGGCGCCG
>JBDHRZ010000359.1:0-3825 GCA_039807845.1 Rhodoferax sp. | reverse complement strand
TTCGCAGGTTTTTTTCCGCCACAAAAGGGACCATGCCCGAGAAGCTGAAGATCGTCTACCGCGACGCCGCATCGCTGACGCCGTACGCCCGCAACGCACGGACGCACTCGGACGCGCAGGTCGCCCAGATTGCCGCGTCGATTGCCGAGTTCGGCTTCACGAACCCCATCCTCGCCGGAAGCGACGGGGTGATCGTCGCCGGGCACGGGCGTCTCGCGGCCGCGCAGAAGCTCGGGCTGGACGTGGTGCCGGTCGTGGTGCTCGACCACCTCAGCCCGACGCAGCGCCGGGCCCTGGTGATCGCAGACAACCGCATCGCCGAGAACGCCGGCTGGGACGACGCCATGCTGCGCGTCGAACTCGCTGCGCTGGCCGACGACGACTTCGATGTCGCGCTGACGGGCTTCGACGCTGACGCGTTGGCCGAACTGATGGCGGGTGAAGAGCCCGACGCCGATGGCCAGACCGATGACGATGCCGTCCCGGAGGTGCCCGAGACACCGATCTCGCGCTCGGGCGACGTCTGGCTGCTGGGCGCCCACCGACTGCTGTGCGGCGACGCCACAGTAGCTGCGAGTTACGAGCGACTGCTGGCCGGTGGGCAGGCGGACATGGTCTTCACCGACCCGCCGTACAACGTGAACTACGCCAACAGCGACAAGGACAAGATGCGCGGCAAGGATCGCGCGATCCTGAACGACAACCTGGGTGACGGCTTCTACGACTTCCTGCTGGCTGCGTTGACGCCGACCGTCGCCCATTGCCGGGGCGGCATCTACGTGGCGATGTCCTCCAGCGAGCTCGACGTGCTGCAGGCCGCCTTCCGCGCCGCCGGTGGCAAGTGGTCGACCTTCATCATCTGGGCCAAGAACACCTTCACGCTGGGCCGGGCCGACTACCAGCGCCAGTACGAGCCGATCCTCTACGGATGGCCCGAGGGCGCACAGCGCCACTGGTGCGGTGACCGCGATCAGGGCGATGTGTGGGCTATCAAGAAGCCGCAGAAGAACGACCTGCACCCGACGATGAAGCCGGTGGAGTTGGTCGAGCGCGCGATCCGCAACTCGAGCCGACCTGGGAACGTGGTGCTCGATCCGTTCGGGGGTTCGGGCACAACCTTGATCGCCGCCGAGAAGTCAGGGCGGCAGGCGCGGCTGATCGAGCTCGACCCCAAGTACGTCGACGTGATCGTGCGCCGCTGGCAGGACTGGACCGGCCAGCAGGCCACCCGCGAGTCGGATGGCCTGGCGTTCGATCAGGCCGCCAGCGAGTCCTCGACGATCTCGGTGTGAATCACGAAGCCCGTCAGGTAGGGCAGGCCGCGCGGGATGCCGTAGTCCTTGCTGGTCTGGCGCCCGATGGTCCAGCCCATCCACTGCTTGGTGGCGGCGTTGATCGCGTCCGCCAGGGCTTGACCGCGGTACAGCGCGTTCTGAACGTCGTCCGCGAAGTGGCGGCCGTGGCGGCTGTCGAGGAAGGTCCTGACCGATTCGAGGGGCTGGCCGGTGGCGTGCGAGACGGCGGTCATCGCCATGGGCCAGGCGGCGTTGGCATTCTCGTTCATCGTGCCCCAAAAGCCCCAGGCATCGTTCTGGGTGGCGGGGATCGGGCGGGTGGTGTTCATCTCGGGCTCCTTGGCGTTGATCGTTGCGACGCTCGTAGTAACGCGCTGGTGGTGATGGAAGCCAAGCTATTTCTGGCTTCTTTTTCGATCATTCGACGAGGGTGAGATTGGCCTCGGCCAAGTCCTCGGTGTAGCCCGCCTTGTGCAGCACCACAACCTTGCCGTCGCGCCAACCCTGGACGATGCCGGTGCGCCGCACCTGCGTGGCGCGTGTGCTGTGATGGCCGGTGCTGATCGTGCGGTTGATGGTGTAGGCGACGCGGTCGCCTTTTTGCAGGGTGCGCTGGATGCGGGCGGGCTGGTTCATGGTGTTCTCCGGGTTGGTCGTTGCGACACCCGTATGAACGCGCTGCGGGCGAGAGAAGCCAAGCTATTCATGGCCACTCTCGCCATCTTTTTTTTTACGCAATGCGGTAGACCCGTTCGCCGCCTTGCGCTTTGTCTGACGTGATGGTCAAGCCGAGCTTTTTCTTGAAGGCTCCGGCAAAGGTGCCGCGCACCGTGTGCGCCTGCCAGCCGGTGGATTCGCAAATCTGGCGAACGGTGCTGCCCTCGGGGCGGCGCAGATCAGACGGCCGCACGTTTGACGAGGTGGCCGCAGCTGCCGCGCCGCAGATGGAGCCCGCGTGAGCCCGAAGAAGAACGGCCGCCCGCAGTACGTGCCGACCGACAAGGAGCGCGCGCAGTGCAAGGCGCTGGCCGCCATGGGTGTGCCCAACACCGACATCGCCATCGTGCTGCAGATCAGCGCGCCGACCCTGCGCCGCCACTTCCGGCACGAGTTGGACACCGGCGCCATCGAGGCCAACGCCAAGGTCGCGCAGTCGCTGTTCAAGCAGGCCACCGATCCGGCCAAGCCCAGCGTCGTGGCCGCGATCTTCTGGCTGAAGGTGCGCGCCGGCTGGGTTGAGAGCGGCGTTGATCAGCGCCAGCTGCGCGAGGAAGTGCCCGGCAAAAAGGAGCAGGCCAACCGCGCCGCGCGTGTCGCTGAGAAAGGCACGGCCTGGGAAGACCTGCTGCCAGGCACAACGACGTCCACGCCCTTGCAATGACCTGGGATCTGTCCTGCACCGACTGGCGATCAAGGCTCCAGTCTGGGCAGAGCCTCGTCCCTGACCTGCCGCTGAACCGCCCCGAAGGCGACCGCGCCGTCGCCATCCTGGACCGCCTGCGCCTGGCCGACGTGACAGGCACGCCGACGTTCGGCGAGGCCGGCGGCGACTGGTTCCGCGACATCGTGCGCGCCTTGTTCGGCAGCATCGACCCGGTGACGAAGGCCCGCATGATCCGCGAGCTGTTCCTGCTGGTGCCCAAGAAGCACTCGAAGACGACGAACGGCGCGCTGCTGATGCTGACCGCGCTGCTGCTGAACCAGCGCCCGCGCGCTCCGTTCCTGCTTACCGCACCGTTCCAGAAGACGGCCGACGAAGCCTTCAGCGCCATCAGCGGCGCGATCGCGCTGGACCCGGTGCTGGGGGCGAAGCTGCACGTGCGCGATCACCTGAAGACCATCGTGCATCGGCAGACCGGGGCGCGGCTTGAGATCCTGACCTTCGACCCGGCCGTGGTGACCGGCAAGAAGGTGGTCGGCGCGCTGATCGACGAACTGCACGTGCTGGGCAAGATGGCCCGCGCCGACAAGGCCATGCTGCAGCTGCGCGGCGGCATGCAGCCGTTCCCCGAGGCATTCCTGGCGATCATCACCACGCAGAGCGACGAACCGCCGGCCGGGGTGTTCAAGGACGACCTGATGAAAGCGCGCGCCGTGCGCGACGGCACCCGGCAGAGCGCGCTGCTGCCGGTGCTGTACGAGTTCCCGCCGGAGATGCAGCAGGACCAGGCCAAGCCCTGGCGCGACCCGGCGAACTGGCCGATGGTGTCGCCGAACCTGGGCCGGTCCATCTCCATGGAGCGCCTGGTGGCCGCGTTCCAGGACGAGGAACAGAAGGGCGAAGGCCAGCTCCGGCTGTGGGCCTCGCAGCACCTGAACGTCGAAATCGGCCTGGCGCTGATGTCCGACCGCTGGGCCGGCGCCGACTACTGGGAACAGCAGGGCACCGCAGGCCTGACGCTTGACGAGTTGCTGCGCCGCTGCGAGGTCGTCGTCGTCGGCATCGACGGCGGCGGCCTGGACGACCTGCTGGGCATGGCCGTCATGGGCCGCGAGAGCGCCACCGGCAACTGGCTGCACTGGGGCCATG
>JBDHRZ010000358.1:0-3827 GCA_039807845.1 Rhodoferax sp. | reverse complement strand
CCCGGCTTGCGATTGGGCGCCATGCCGAGGTTGGCGAGCGTCTCGTCGACGCTGTCGTACCACGTGCCGATCTTCATGATGCGCCGGGCGTCGTCGACGATCGCGATGTCGCGCCCGAGCTCGCGCGCGATCCGCACCACCTGCTCGACCTGCCGCACGGACGTGAAACGCTCGGTCGGGCTCTTCCAGATGTTGTCCTCGATGCCGACGCGCACGTGGAGGCCGAGCGCGATCGCCATCGCCATCGTCGGCGGCACGCTGCGCATGATCGTCTCCAGCTGCAGGATGCCGCCCTGCGGCGACTTCCGGATGTAGTCGAACGCGTTGAACGGATCGGGACCGACCGCGCCGCCGCCGATCGCGACCAGGCAATGGTTGAGCGGTCCCATGTAGAGACCCGCGCGGATCAGGCGCTCGACGGTCTCGAGCTGCGCGACGTTCGCCAGCATGAAATACGGCTGGATGTCGTTGGCGCGCAGGCGCTTCAGGTGCTCGATGAAGAACGACGGCGTCGCGTCGACGACCATCTCCGACCACGCGTTGCAGACGGCCGGGTTCTCGAATTGCGTTCCGCGAATGTCGGCCGCCGTCAGCAGCTCGGTGATGTTCATCTGCACCGTGTTGATCGCGATCGTCACCTGGTCAGGCTTCGGCGTCAGCTCGGCGAGCAGGTGCCGCGTGTCGTAGCCCAGCCACTTCGCGGAGTCGCCCTCGGTTTCCGGCGCGAACGAAATCGAGCCGCCGACCTGCAGCACCATCTTCGGCAGGCGGTCGCGCAGGCGCGCGATCAGCTCGTTGAACATCGACAGCCGCTTGCTGCCCTTGCCGTCGGCTTCGCGCACGTGGATGTGCAGCGACGTCGCGCCCGCGTTGTAGCAATCGACCGCCTTCTGCACCTGCGCGTCGAGCGTGACCGCGATGTCCTCGGGAAAGTCGCTGGGCAGCCACTCGGGCCCGTAGGGCGCAACGTTGATGATGAGCTCGTCCTGGTTCTCGGGCAGCAGGGAATCGTCGGCGAAGTGCAAGGTCGTCTCCTGAGTATCGGTGATGGATGGCGTGGGATGTGCGGTTTTAGGCGGCGGGAGGCGACGCCGCCACAGCGTTGTTCGCCCGGCGCGCGAGTTCTTCCACGAGGATCGGTGCCCCGAGGCTCATCGAGTGGACGCCGAGGACGCTGACCGCCTGCAGCACGGCGAGGATCTCGTCCTTCGTCGCGCCGAGGTCGAGCGCCTTCGCGATGTGGCGACGCACGCCCGGCCCGTACAGGTGGGTGCACGACGCATCGACCGCGATGGCGATGAACTCCCACGTCTTGGGGTCGAGGACGCCGCGCGCGATGGGCGTCATGCCCATCGTCATGAAGCGCTCGGTCCACTCGGGATCGAGGTCGGCGAACGGATCCCAGTTCGGGTTCCAGTTGCCCGTCGCCTTCAGGCGGTCGATGACCGGCGTCGCCGGCCGCATCGCCGGGGCAGTTACCGCTTCGTGATCAGCCATGCGCTCCCTCGTCGGCAAAGGCTGCGCGTCGGGTTGCGGCACGCAGCGATTTCTCAGGGCGCCATTGTGGCGGTGCTGCGAAGGCTGTAATACTCTTTATGTTACCGCTTTTTCACCTTTCGTATCGCCGGCTTGAGGGACGCCGGGGAGGCGAAATCGTGCCGATAACGAGCGTGCTGGGAGGCGTGTTCGGCGCATTCGATCGTGCTTGGATCTAGGCGATGCCGGCCCATCGGCGCGCGTCGTCCCGGTCCCAGAACGTCCGGTACTCGACGATCCGGCCGTCGCGGAACACGAAGCCGTCGGCAAAGCGCCCACCCGTCCACTCGACCGCGCCCTTCATGCGCACCCATGCGTGGAGATAGACGACGACCCGGTCGCCGTTGATTAAGAACTCCTCCGGCTCGCAGGTTCCCTCGGCCCAGGTGCCGCGGCCGGCGCGGACGTGCTCGCGCACGGCTTCGATGCCGCGATACGTGCCCGCGGTGGCAAAGCCCGTGGGTTCGACCCGCAGGATGTCCGGATCGAAGTCCTTGGCGATGGCGTCGATGTCGTTGCGGTTGATCGCCGCGAAGAAGGATTTGAGCGCTTCCACTTCGGTGCTCATGCGGGGTGTCCTGACGAATGTGGCGTGCCGGAAGATCGGTGGAACATTGCCGGACTGTACCGAACGCGCGGTGCCACGTGATGCCGAGGCCGCTCCGTACCCGACACGAGGACAAGTGGAACGTGGCGTGGGCCGGCCAGCGAAGAATTGACTATTTTGGCCAAAATGTCCAATAATGTCGGCTCATGCGGCAGAGGAGGCAATTGCGGTGAGCGAAACGGTTCGGGTTCGCAACCGGCGCGGCGAATTGATCGACGCGCCGCAGTACACGGCCAGCGAAGCCAAGCACAGGTTCGGCCAGTTGCTGGATACCGCCGTGCGCGAGGGAGCCGTGGCCATCACCAAGCAGCGCAAGCCCATGGCCGTGATCCTTTCACTCGACGAGTATCGCGCGCTGACGCGAGCCGACGACGACGTCCTGGCCGCGTTGGCGGCCGAGTTCGACCGGCGATATGCCGTGATGCAGGCACCCGGTGCGGCGGACGCGATGCAACGAGCGTTCGACACCTCACCAACGCAACTCGCAGCGTTCGCATCGGCGTCGTTGACGCCCAAGCCGGCGCGGAAGAAGCCTACCCGGAGGCCGGCCGGCGCCAAACGTGCCTAGACGGCATGCCGGCCTTCCGCCGACGGTCGGGCACATCTTCGTACTCGCCGGATGCAATGGTGCCGGCAAGAGCAGTATCGGTGGTCAAGCGTTGCACGCAGCCGGGGTTCCCTACTTCAACCCCGACCTCGCCGCCCGCGAGGCGATGGAGCACTCCAACGCCCACGGCCGATCCATGACGCAGCACGAAGCCAACGCGTGGGCATGGCAGCAAGGTGTGGCCGGTCTGCGCCGGGCCATCGCGGAACGCGGCA
Organism: Rhodoferax sp.; assembly: GCA_039807845.1. Taxonomy (GTDB): domain Bacteria; phylum Pseudomonadota; class Gammaproteobacteria; order Burkholderiales; family Burkholderiaceae_C; genus CAISIP01. The sequence goes on along the minus strand of JBDHRZ010000358.1, from coordinate 862 downwards.
ACTACGCGCTGGAAACGACGCTGGGAGGAGAAACGATCGTCGACCTCTTGCTGGATGCGGCGAACGCCGGCGTGGCGGTGAACGTCTGGTTCGTAGGGCTCGCCTCGGTCGAATTGCACGTCGCGCGGGTCCGGCAACGAGTCGCGCGCGGAGGGCACGACATTCCGCGTGCCGACATCGAGCGACGCTTCGATCGCGGGCGCATCAACCTCATTCGGTTGCTGCCCCGGCTGCGGCAGTTGCGCGTCTACGACAACAGCGTGCAGGCGGACGCCGACCAACCTGCCAACGCGCGTCCCCGGTTGCAGTTGCACATGGTTGGCGGGCGCATCGTCGGTCCGCCGGACCTTGCTGGAACTGCCGAATGGGCCAAGCCCATCGTGGCCGCCGCACTCAGGGTTGACGCTGCGAGCAATCGATAGCGCTTTTCGCGCTCCGGAACACATTCCGATCGCCCAAAAAACAAAGGGCTTACATCGCTGTAAGCCCCTGTTTTAATGGCGCGCCCGGCAGGATTCGAACCCACGACCCCCTGGTTCGTAGCCAGGTACTCTATCCAACTGAGCTACGGGCGCATCAAGCCAAGCATTATAGCAGCTTATCCCTTGCGCTCGCTACTGGCCTGCGGCTCGAGGGTCTGCGCGGGCACGGGGGACGACTTGGGCGTCTCTGCGGACGCAGGCGCCGGAGGCGCCTGGCGCCACAAACGCCAGCCCCTGACGCCCCACGCCACGCCCATCCACGCGGCGAGCACGGCGATCGGCCACGCGATCACGAACGGGAACCAAGCGGCGAGCACGGCCACCGCGACGAACACGACCGCCATCGTCGTCAGCAGGCCGGCCTCGGCCGGTCCCAGCGT
>JBDHRZ010000357.1:0-3833 GCA_039807845.1 Rhodoferax sp. | reverse complement strand
GTTCGCCCTCAACGGGCTGGAGGACGCCGACCTGCAACTCACGCAACTCGGCCAGACCCCGGCCACGGTCGCCTTCCTCGACGGCCGGTCGGACGCGCTGGTGTTCGCCTCGGCGCCCGAGTCGCAGATGGTGCAGATGCTGCTGCAGACGCCGGGCGTGCGGCTGATGGAATTCGTCCAGAACGAAGCCTATTCACGCCGCCTGCCGTTCCTTGCCCCGGTGAGCCTGCCGCGCGGCGTGGTCAACCTCGCCACCGACATCCCGCCGCGCAACGTGCGGCTGGTCGCGCCCACCAGCACGCTGCTGGCCAGGGCCGACCTGCATCCAGCGCTGCTGCAGCTGTTTTCCCAGGCCTCGCTGCGTGTGCACGGCGGTGCGGGCTGGTTCAGCCGGCCGCGCGAATTCCCGCGCGCGTCGAACGCGGAGTTTGCGCTGTCCAAGGAAGCCGAGCGCACCATCCAGAGCGGCGTGCCTCTGCTGCAACGCTACCTGCCGTTCCAGCTCGCCAACCTGCTCGAGCGCATGTGGCTGTCGCTGGGCATCATCATCGCCTTGCTGCTGCCGCTGTCGCGCATCGTGCCGCCGCTCTACCAGTTCCGCATCCGCTCGCGCGTGTTCCGCTGGTACGCCCAACTGCGCGACATCGAAGATCGGGTGCAGGCCGGGACCGACGCGCGCGCGGCGCTGCTGGAAGAACTCGACGCCCTCGAGAAGCGCGCCGGCAAGATAGTGGTGCCGCTGTCGCACACCGACGAACTCTACGCGCTGCGCAACCACATCGAACTGGTGCGCAGGAAGATCGCGGCCTGAACGCCAGCGGTCACAGGCTCTGGGTGACCCGCGCCGGGAGGACGTCTGGCTAGCCCGCGCCGCTGCCATCGCCCAGCGCGGTGCGCGCGACGGCGTCGAGCGCGTCCTGCACCGGATCGCTGGAGATCGGCGCCAGTTCGCCACTGCCGAGCAGGCGTTCGCAGACACGACGCGACAGCGAGTGGACGGCGCCGAGCGCGTCGCAGAACAGCAGCAGCGAGCCGTTCGCACTGCTCCAGGCCAGCCGCACGCGCACCGGCCGACCATCGAGCACCAGCGCGTACCAGGCGTCGCGCACGAATGCACCCCCCGCCGCCTCGGTGAGCGGCGCCGGGACCGACGCAGGTCCTGCGGCCAGGTCGATGAAGCCCGACGCGCTGGCCTCCTGCGGGGCCAGCCAGGCGTTGTCGCTGTCGCTCCAGCGCGTCGCGCCGTCCGGGTCCTGCACACGCGCGGGCAGCAGCTCGGTATCCGCGAATGCCTTGCTGTCGAGCAGCCCGTGGTGCAACCGTTCGAGCGTCTGGAAGAACTCGACTGCCTGGCCCATTGGATAGTCGATCGACGCCAGCCCCTGCTGCAATTGCTGCAGCAGGCCCGGCAGCAGCCGGCGCAACGCAGGCAGGTCCTGGCTGGCCAGCCTGGGCTGGGCCGCCCACATCAGGGTATCGATCAGCGCCGCGTGCTGTCCCGGGTCATCGGCGCCGGTTCGGTCCGTGATGCGCGCGTGCGCAACCACCTGCGCCCAGGGACCACAAAGGAAATCGAGCACCGCGGACGGCACCAGCACGGCATCGGGCCGGCGGAGCACCTCGCGCACCATGGTGCCGGCCAGCACCGCGCGCTGCTCGGCCTGCTGCAGCGCACGCACGGCGTTCGCCACCTGCGCGCCGGCGCGGTTGCCCGGGGCATCCCAGCTCGCCAGCAGGCGCGCAAGCACGCCGTCGAACGGGATCGCGCCGGCGGCGGCGCCCTGGGTCAGCGGCGCGATGGCCTCGTGCAGCGGCTCCATGAAGCGGCTGAAGCCACGCGAGTCCGGCGACTCGAACGCGATGCTGCGGTGCGTGATCTCGTGCAGCAGACGCCGCGCCGGGTGCTGCCGGTGGCTGAAGAACTGCGGGTCGACCAGGGACAGGCGCAGCAGCGCCGGCTCCAGCCGTGCCACCAGGTCTTGCACCGGGGCCAGCAGGCGTGGATCCTGGCTGATGTTGTCCAGCATCAGCGCGACCACCTCCAGCGCCAGCGCCTGATCCAGCCCATGGGCCTGGCTGCGCAGTTGCCGCCGCACGGGGTGACCACCCTGCGCGTCGAGCGCATCGCCAGCGGCCTGCAGCCGCCGGGCCACCTGGTCGAGTTGATGAAATTCGCGCGCGACCTCGAACGCCGCCGGCACGGTCGCCTCGAACGCGGTCGGCGTGACCCCGACCGTGCTGTCGTCGGCCTCCAGCGGCGCCGGCCCGGTCACGGCCCGGTACTGATCGGAGGTTTGCAGCGCCTGCCGTGCCGGCTGGCGTGCGAGCAAGCGGCGCAGGCGCTCAAAAGTAAGGGGCGACGGCGCGGGCGGAACCGAACCGTCGGCCGGCGGGTGCGCCGCTTCCGGAGCGATCGCAGCCGCGCCCTGCGCGCACAGGTCGGCACACAGTTGGCGATAGTAGCGGTCCACTTCCTGGCCCAGCGCAGCCGACATCAACGGCAGCCAGCCCTGGCGCACCGCCGGCGGCACCGGCATCTGGCCCAGCGCGGCCACCAGCGCGTCCACGTACACCGCGGGCCGCAAGGGGTTGTGCCCGAGTTGCGTCGGCGGCAAGCCGAGCAAATGGCAAAGCGCGGCATTGAGCGCGGCCAGCGCCTGGTCGGAGGCGATCTGCACCGCATGGCGCACACGCTGCGCACTCGGCTCCACCAGCACGGCATCCGTCCCGGCGGTTCGGTCCGGTTGCGCGCTGGCGCCGTCCCGGTCCGACTGCGGCTCGGCTGCGGCCGCCATGGACGGTTCGCGCGCGGCCGAGCGCTCGAATGCCGCCTCGAGTTCGTCGGCAAAGCGCAGGCACGCGTTCGCCTCGCACTGGTTGAGCTGGCGGCGCAGCGCGGTCAGGCGTTCGCGCTCACGCGCCTCCTCGGCGCGGCTCTCCAGGTCGCGCAGCGCCGCCCGGGTCTGGGACACCAGGCTGCCCATGAGAGCGGGCGCGCCGCGCACCGCGTGGCCGATGGTGGCCCGATACAGCAGCGCCTGGCGTCGCGCGTCCTCGGGTTCCGTCACCTGCATGATCGCCTCCTCCAGCGGGCCGCTGGCCCGTTCTCACTTCAAGGCCTTGAAACGCATGCGCCTGGGCTTGGCGCCTTCCTCGCCGAGGCGGCGCTTCTTGTCCGCCTCGTACTCCTGGTAGTTTCCATCGAAGAAGGTCCACTGGCTATCCCCTTCGCACGCCAGGATGTGGGTGGCGATGCGGTCCAGGAACCAGCGGTCATGGCTGATCACCATGATGGAGCCGGCGAACTCAAGCAAGGCGTCCTCCAGCGCACGCAGCGTCTCCACGTCCAGGTCGTTCGAGGGCTCGTCGAGCAGCAGCACGTTGGCCCCGGCGATCAGCGTCTTGGCCAGGTGCAGACGGCCGCGCTCGCCGCCGGAGAGCATGCCGACCTTCTTCTGCTGGTCGGAACCGTTGAAGTTGAACCGCCCACAATAGGCCCGGCTGGCCATCTGGAACTTGCCCACGTTGAGCATGTCCAGCCCGCCCGACACGTCCTCCCACACCGTCTTGTCGTTGGAGAGCTCGTCGCGGCTCTGATCGACGAACGCCAGCTTGACCGTCGAGCCGATCTTCACCGCGCCGCTGTCGGGCTGCTGGCGGCCGGCGATCATGCGAAACAAGGTCGACTTGCCGGCGCCGTTCGGGCCGATGATGCCGACGATCGCCCCCGGCGGCACCTTGAAGCTGAGGTTGTCGATCAGCAGCCGCTCGCCGAACGACTTGCTGACGTTGACGAACGCGATCACCTCGTTGCCCAGACGCTCGGCCACCGG
>JBDHRZ010000356.1:0-3834 GCA_039807845.1 Rhodoferax sp. | reverse complement strand
GACCCGTCCGCCGTTCATCAACACGATGCGGTCGGCCAGCGTCATTGCCTCGACCTGGTCGTGCGTGACGTAGATCGCCGTGGTGCGCACGCGCTCGCGCAGCTTCTTGATCTCGGTGCGCATCTGCACGCGCAGCTTGGCATCGAGGTTGGACAGCGGCTCGTCGAACAGGAACACCTTGGCCTCGCGCACGATCGCGCGCCCCATCGCGACGCGCTGGCGCTGGCCGCCCGAGAGCTGGCGCGGCTTGCGCTGCAGCAGCGGCTCGATGTCCAGGATCGCGGCGGCCTCGGCCACGCGGCGCGCGATCTCGGCCTTGGGCACCCCGCGGTACTGCAGCGAGAACGCGATGTTCTGGAACACGCTCAGGTGCGGGTAGAGCGCATAGTCCTGGAACACCATCGCCACGTCGCGGTCCTTCGGGTCGACCTGGTTCACCACGCGTTCGCCGATGGCAATTTCGCCTGCGGTGATGTCTTCCAGCCCGGCGATCATGCGCAGCAGGGTGCTCTTGCCGCAGCCCGAAGGCCCCACCAGCACGACGAATTCCTGGTCGGCGATCTCGAGGTCGATGCCGTGCACGACGGCGTTGGCCTCGTAGGACTTGCGCACCTGGCGCAGGCTCACGCTGGCCATGCGTGACTCCATTGGCGCAGTGCCGGGGCGATCTCCGGGTGGGCACGGCGAAGTGTGACGGACAGGCGAGCCATGGCATGGCAGTTTGGCACCGCAAACGCGCTTGTCAACCGAGTCATATAGATGACATGGCAGGGTTTCCACCAATGGCGCACCCTGCCCCCGCGCTGCATCGACGGTCCGCATAATGCGCGGGCCGTTACAACCACTGTCGAGGAGCCCGTCATGTCGTCGATCCGCACCCGCTTCGCCCGTCCCCTGCGCCTGGCCGTGATCGGCGGCGGCCCGGGGGTGTGGATCGGCGAGATGCACCGCGGCGCGGCGCAACTCGACGGCAACTGGAAGGTCGTGGCAGGGGTGTTCTCCAGTGATGCACAGCGCTCGCGGGACGCGGGCCTGAGCCTGGGACTGGAGGCGTCGCGCAGCTATGGCGACGTGGCCGAGATGCTTGCGCGTGAGCGCGCGCGCGCGGATGCGGCCGACGCGGTGGCGATCATGACGCCCAACGACACCCACTATCCGTATGCCGCCGCGGCGCTCGACGCCGGCTTCGACGTGATCGGCGACAAGCCGGTGACGGACGACTTCGCGCAGGCCTGCGACCTGGTCGGCAAGGTGGCCGCGGGTGGTCGACTGTTTGCGATCACGCACGGGTATTCGGCCTACCCGATGGTGCGCCACGCGCGCCATCTGGTGCGCAACGGAACCCTGGGCGAGGTGCGACTGGTGCAGGTCGAGTACCTGCAAAGCGGCATGGCCACGCGCATCGAGGACGCCGCGCGCACGCGGCGCTTCGACTGGCTGCTCGATCCGCGGCGCAGCGGTCTGGCGCTGGTGATGGGTGCCATCGGTTGCCACGCCCAGCACCTCGCGTGTTTCGTCTCGGGAGCGCAGGTGCGCCGCGTCAGCGCCGACGTGGGCGCGCTGATGCCCGCTCGCACGGTGGTCGACCACGTCTCGGCGCTGCTGGAGTTCGAGGGTGGCGCGCGCGGCACCTTCACCGCCACCCAGGCTGCCGCCGGCGCGGAGAACGACATCCGGCTGCGCGTGTTCGGCGCCAAGGGCTGCCTGGAGTGGTCGCATCGCCAGTGCAGCTACCTGAATCTTGCGATCCAGGGCGAGCCTGCGCGCGTGATCGGTCGCGGCGACGTGTACCTGCCGCCCGAGGTGCTGGCCGCAGGACGCACGCCGCGCGGCCATCCCGAGGGCCTGCGCGAGGCGTTTGCCAACATCTATAGCGAACTGGCGCTCGAACGCATGGCGATCACGCTGGGCGAGAGCGTCGTGCCCGCCCCCTACCCACGCATCGAGGACGGTGCGCACACCATGGCCTTCATCGAAGCGTGTCTGGCTTCGCACGCGAGCGGCCGCTGGGCCGACGTGGCGCGGTTGCCGGGGAGGGCGGCGTAGCCAGCGCTTCGCCTGGCTGCGCGCGCGGCCCTGGTCGAGTTACCCGCCTGCCCCGGGCGTACGCAGGTACGTCACGAACGCAAAGCGCATGCCGTCGGGGGCGACGTGCTGTTCGCGCGCGGTCTCGTGCCAGGGGGCGGTGAGCGCGGGTACGCTGACGTCGCCGTCGAAGTCGCGGTCGAGTTCGGTCACGAGCGCGCGCTGCGCCAGCGACGCGGCCAATGCCAGCAGTTGCGCGCCGCCGATCACCCACACTTCGGCCGCCGCGCCCGTTGGTGCGGCGCATAGCGCGAGCGCCTGTTCCAGGCTGCCCGCAGGTCGGGCCCCTTCGGCCCGCCAGTCGGGCTGGCGCGTTACCACGACGTTCATGCGCCCGGGCAGCGGGCGGAAACGCTCAGGCAGCGAGTCCCAGGTGCGCCGGCCCATGATCACCGGCGCGCCCAGGGTCTGGCGCTTGAAATGTGCCAGGTCCTGCGGCAGGTGCCAGGGCAGGCCGCCGCCGGCGCCCACCACGCCGTTGCGCGCGCGTGCGTAGATCAGGTTGATGCGCATGTCTGCGGGGCGCGGTTCACGGCCGCTATACCGCCACCGGGGCGGCGATCGCCGGATGGTACTGGTAGCCCTGCACCTCGAAGTCGTCGTAGATGTAGTCGAACAGGGTCGGCGGGCGGCGCCGGATCCGCAGCCTGGGGCTGGGGTAGGGCGCGCGGCTGAGTTGCAGCCGGACCTGTTCCTCGTGGTTGCTGTAGATGTGGCAGTCGCCGCCGCTCCAGATGAACTCGCCCACGCCCAGGTCGCACTGCTGCGCCAGCATGTGGGTGAGCAGGGCGTAGCTGGCGATGTTGAACGGCACCCCCAGGAAGATGTCGGCGCTGCGCTGGTAGAGCTGGCAGCTCAGCCGCCCCGGCTCACCCGGCGCCGTGGGCGGCGCCACGTAGAACTGGAACAGCGCGTGGCAGGGCATCAGCGCCATCTTGTCGAGGTCGGCGACGTTCCAGGCGCTCACGATCATGCGCCGCGAGTCCGGATTGGTCTTCAGCGTGTGCAGCACGCTGGCGATCTGGTCGATGTGCCCGCCATCGGGCTTTGGCCAGCTGCGCCACTGCACGCCGTAGACCGGGCCGAGTTCGCCGTCGGGCTGTGCCCATTCGTCCCAGATCGTCACGCCGCGTTCGTTCAGCCAGCGGTTGTTCGACGAGCCGCTCAGGAACCACAGCAGCTCCCAGATGATCGAGCGCAGGTGCACCTTCTTGGTGGTGACCAGCGGGAAGCCTTCGTTCAGGTCGAAGCGCATCTGGTAGCCGAACACGCTGCGCGTGCCGGTGCCGGTGCGGTCGTTCTTCTGCACACCGTGTTCGAACACGTGGCGCATGAAGTCTTCGTATGGGGTTCGGATCGGCGCAGTCATGAAGAAGGCGATTGTGCCGCAGCCAGTCGCTGCGCGAGCCGCAGCACCTGGTCCAGCGCATCGGGCGCATCGCACGCGACGACGTGCCGGGCCGGCATGCTGCGCAGCCAGGTGATCTGGCGCTTGGCGAGCTGGCGCGTCGCCGCGATGGCGCGCTCGCGCAACTGCGCCATCGGCGAGCGGCCGTCGAGCGCCTCCCAGGCCTGGCGGTAGCCCACGCAGCGCATCGACGGCAGCTCGGCGTGCAGGTCGCCGCGTGCGCGCAGGGTGCGCACCTCGTCGAGCAGGCCGAGCGCGAGCAGGGCGGCCAGCCGCGCCTCGATGCGCCGGTGCAGCCAGCCGCGCTCAACGGGCTCGAGCGAGAGCAGCGGCAGCGCCGA
>JBDHRZ010000355.1:0-3836 GCA_039807845.1 Rhodoferax sp. | reverse complement strand
TCTGGAGGACGCGGCGGGTGACTTCGGTGTCTCGGTGCGCACCTTGCAGCGGCGGTTGGACCGTATCGGCCTGAGCTTCAGCGACCTGCGCTCGCGCGTGCGCATGGAAACGGCGAGCCGCTGGCTGGCTGACAGTGGCTTGTCGGTGTCGCATATCGGCGCGGAACTGGGCTTCAGCGAGACCAGCGCCTTCACCCGTGCCTTTCGCAGTTATGCGCGGCAGAGTCCACGGGCCTTTCGCCGTGCCGTCGCCGCGCCGGCCTGAGCGTGCGATGACTGCCGGGGAGGGCGCCGAGCGCAGTGCGCAACATTGCACTGGCGCTGCATCGGTGGCTTGCGCCCGCCTGGCCGTCGACGGCTGCGTGCTGCTGGCGATTGGCGCGCCATGTCAAGTTTCGTGCGCCGCTTCCGGCGTAAGCTGGCCTCCTTTCGTCTCATCCGGAACGTGCCGCCCATGACCTCCACCCACAGCGCCGATTGGCAACACGACGTGGCGCACCTGGTGCACCCGTATTCGAACCTCGACGCCCACGCCACGCGCGGACCAACCGTGATCACGCGCGGTGAGGGCTGCTATGTCTACGATGACCAGGGGCGCCGTTACCTGGAGGGCATGTCCGGCCTGTGGTGTGCGTCGCTGGGTTTCTCCGAGAAGCGCCTGGTGCAGGCCGCCACCGACCAGCTCAACGTCCTGCCCTACTACCACCTGTTCAACCACCGGTCGCACCCGCCCGGGATCGCGCTCGCGCAGGCGCTCACCGCGATCGCGCCCGCAGGCCTGAACCACGTGTTGTTCGCCAACTCGGGATCCGAGGCCAACGACGCGGCCGTCAAGCTGGTCTGGTACTACAACAACGCGCTCGGCCGGCCTGGCAAGAAGAAGATCATTTCGCGCTGGAACGCCTACCACGGCGTGACGGTCGCCTCGGGCAGCCTGACCGGTCTGAAGCATGTGCACATGGACTTCGACCTGCCGCTGCCGGGCATCCTGCACACGGACTGCCCCAGCTACTACCACTTCGGCCTGAGCGGCGAGTCGGAGGCGGACTTCGTGGCCCGCATCACGGGCAATCTCGAGCAGCTGATCCTGCGCGAGGGCCCCGAGACGGTAGCTGCGTTCATCGCCGAGCCGATCAACGGCTCCGGTGGCGTGCTCGTGCCGCCGGCCGGCTATTTCGAGCGCGTCCAGGCCATCCTGAAAAAGTACGACATCCTGTTCATCGTCGACGAAGTGATCACCGGTTTCGGCCGCACCGGTGCCATGTTCGGCAGCAACCTGTTCGGGTTGCGGCCCGACATGATGACGGTGGCCAAGGGCCTGTCGGGTGCCTATCAGCCGATCTCCGGCCTGCTGCTCACGGATGCCATCCATGATGCGATGAAGGCCGCGAGCCGCAAGATCGGTGCCTTCGCGCATGGCCTGACCTATGCCGCGCACCCGGTGGCCGCCGCCGTGGCACTGGAGACGATCAAGATCTACCAGGAACGCGGGATCGTCGATCACGTGCGCGCGGTCTCCCCGGGTTTCTTCCAGCGCCTGCGCGCGCTGGAGGCGCACCCGCTGGTCGGCGAGGTGCGCGGCAGGGGCTTGCTCGCTGCGCTGGAAATCACCGCCGACAAGGCCACCAAGGCCGCGTTTGCGCCCGAGGCCGGGATGGGCGCGTGGATCCAGGCCAGGGCCATGGACTACGGCGTGATCGTGCGCGCGGTGGGCAACTGCATCGCGCTGTGCCCGCCGCTGATCGCCACGCCGCGCGAGCTCGACGAGCTGGTCGATGGCGTCGCCCGTGCCTTCGACGACGCGCTGGCGCACGCGCGCCACAAGGGATGGGTGGCCTGAATGTCTGCTGCCGCAACGCCCGTGCAAGGCTACGAAACGCTCGCGCTCTACATCGACGGTGAATTCCTGCAAGGCGATGGCAGGGTCGAACAGGATGTGCTCGACCCTGCCAGTGGCCAGCGCCTGGGGCGCCTGCCGCACGCCACGCGTGCCGATCTGGATCGTGCCCTGGCCGCCGCGCAACGTGCCTTCGCCAGCTGGCGTCACGTCTCGCCCATGGACAAGAGCGCGCTCCTGCGCAAGGTGGGCGAACTCAGCCGCGCGCGCGCCGAGGCGATCGGGCGCAACATCACGCTGGATCAGGGCAAGCCGCTGAAGGAGGCGGTGGGCGAGGTGCTGCGCTGTGCCGATCACTGCGACTGGCACGCGGAAGAGTGCCGGCGCATCTATGGCCGCGTGATCCCGCCGCGCACGCCCAACGTGCGCCAGTTCGTGTTGCGCGAGCCGATCGGAGTCTGCGCCGCGTTCACGCCCTGGAACTTTCCCTACAACCAGGCCATCCGCAAGATCGCCGCGGCCATCGGCGCGGGCTGCACCATCATCCTGAAGGGGCCGGAGGATTCGCCCAGCGCCGTGGTCGCCATCGCAAGGCTGTTCCACGAGGCCGGCCTGCCGCCGGGCGTGCTCAACGTGGTCTGGGGCGTGCCGCACGAAGTGTCGGAGTACCTGATCGGGTCGCCGATCGTGCGCAAGGTGTCGTTCACCGGCTCGGTGCCGGTGGGCAAGCAGCTCGCCGCGCTGGCCGGACAGCACATGAAGCGCATCACGATGGAGCTCGGCGGCCACTCGCCGGTGATCGTCTGCGACGACGCCGACGTGGAGCGCGCCGCAGCGATGCTCAGCGCCTCCAAGTTCGCGAACGCGGGCCAGGTGTGCGTGTCGCCCACGCGCTTCTATATCCAGCACAAGGCCTGGGACCGCTTCATGGCGCGCTTCCTGGACGCCAGCCGGTCGATCCGGGTCGGCGCGGGGCTCGAGCCCTCGACCACCATGGGGCCGCTGGCGCATGCGCGGCGCGTGAGTGCAATGGCCGAGTTCGTGGAGGATGCCACCGGCAAGGGGGCGCGGCTGGAACTCGGCGGCGCGCGCATCGGCGAGGCGGGCAACTTCTTCGCACCGACCGTCCTGGTGGCGCCGCCCGAGGATGCGCGCATCATGCAGCAGGAGCCGTTCGGCCCGGTGGCGGCCTGCGTCCCGTTCGCCGAACTGGAGGACGCGCTGCGCGGCGCCAACAGCCTGCCCTACGGGCTGTCGTCCTACGCCTTCACCGGCTCGACGCGGCGCGCGCTGCAGATTCAAAACGGCCTCGAGGCCGGCATGGTCAACATCAACCATTTCGGCCAGGCGCTGCCCGAGACGCCCTTCGGCGGCATCAAGGACAGCGGCATCGGCAGCGAAGGCGGCACCGAGACCTTCGACGGCTACCTCACCACCAAGTTCGTCACGCAGATGGATTGAGCGGCCGAGAGATTTTTTCCCCGGGCAGTCCCGCTCGTAACTCGTATTTCCTGTTCATCACTCAAGGAGCAACCATGCGTCTTCTTCCCCGCCGTTTCGCCAAGGCAGCACTGCTGTCGGCCCTGTTGGCCGTGGGTGCCGCACACGCCGCCACGCCGCCCGACACGCTGGTGATCGCGCGCGACATCGGCACCATCATTTCGCTCGACCCGCAAGAGGCGTTCGAGATTGCATCCGGCGATGCGCTCAACAACCTGTACCTGCGCCTGGTGCGCCACGATCCGGCGCACTTCGGCAAGATCATCGCCGGCGTGGCCGAGAGCTGGACGGCTGCGCCCGACGGCAAGCAGGTGAGCTTCAAGATTCGCTCCGGGCTGAAGTTCCAGTCCGGCAATCCGGTCACCGCCGAAGACGCCGAGTTCTCGCTGCGCCGCGGCATCCTGCTCGGCAAGTCGCCCTCCATCATCCCGCGCCAGTGCGGCTGGAGCAAGGACAACGTGGAGAAGCACGTGCGCGCGCAGGGAGATCAGCTGGTGCT
>JBDHRZ010000354.1:0-3847 GCA_039807845.1 Rhodoferax sp. | reverse complement strand
GGTTCGGCCAGCCGCATCGGCGCCGAGCTGACACGCAACCCGCTGGTGCGCAAGCTCAGCTTCACCGGCTCGACCGAGGTGGGGCGGCTGCTGATGCGCCAGAGCGCCGACACGATCAAGAGAGTCTCGCTCGAGCTCGGCGGCAATGCACCCTTCATCGTGTTCGACGACGCCGACCTGGACGCCGCGGTGGAAGGCGCGATGGTGTCCAAGTACCGCAACACCGGCCAGACCTGCGTCTGCGCCAACCGCATCTACGTGCAGCAAGGCGTGCTGGAAGCCTTCACGCGCAAGCTGGTGGCCCGGGTGGAGACACTCGAGGTCGGCCCAGGGGTGAAGCCGGGCGTGACCCAGGGTCCGCTGATCGACGCCAGCGCGCTGGCCAAGGTCGAGCAGCACGTCGCCGACGCGAAGGCCAAGGGCGCACGCGTGCTCACCGGCGGCCGACGCCATGCGCTCGGCGGCCTGTTCTTCGAACCCACCGTGGTGGCAGGCGCCACCAGCGACATGTTGTTTGCCCGGGAAGAAACCTTCGGCCCGCTGGCTCCGGTGTTCGCGTTCGAGACCGAGGAAGAAGTCATCGCGCGCGCCAACGACACCGAGTTCGGGCTGGCGGCCTACTTCTACAGCCGCGACATCGGGCGCGTGATGCGCGTGGCCGAACGGCTCGAGTCGGGCATGGTGGGCGTCAACACCGGCCTGATCTCGACCGCCGAGGCACCGTTTGGCGGCGTCAAGCAGTCCGGCCTGGGCCGCGAGGGGTCAAAATACGGCATGGACGAGTTCCTCGAGATCAAGTACATCTGCCTGGCCGGGCTGGATCGCTGAATGCAGGCGAACGCGCCGATGCCCAGCCCGGTCATTCCCGAGCCCCCGACGGCGAGCGCGCAGCAGGCGGACGCGTCCGGGCCGATCGCGATCGCGCGCCAGGCGATCGTCGACGACAAAGGCAAGGTGCACGGCTACGAACTGTTCGACCGCACGCGCCGCTTCAGTGAGCGCCAGGCCAGCAGCGACGCGCAAATGCTGCTGCACGTGCTCTCGCACGCGGACATCGCCACCTTGTTGGGCAAGCGCGCGATGTTCATCAACTGCGCCCCCGAGAGCCTGCGCAGCGAGTACCTCGAGCTGGTCAAGCCCGATCGGATCGTGCTCGAGATTGCACCCGTGCCGGGCAACGCGCAGGCCGGCATCGACGCCGCCCTGCCGGCGCTGGTCGAGGCACGCGGCCACGGCTTTGCGCTCGCGTTCAACAACACCGTGCTCACGCCGCCCTACGAACGCTGGCTGCCACTGGCGGACTACATCAAGATCGACCTGCTCACGCTCAAGGCCGATCTGGTGGAACACGTGATCCGGCTGGCCGGCCAGAAGAAGCCCGACGCCCGGGTCATCGTCGAGAAGGTCGAGACCGCGCAGCAGCACAGGCAGGCTGGCGCACTCGGCGTGACCCTGTTCCAGGGCTACTGGTTCTCCAAGCCGGTGCTGGAGCCGGGCAGCAGCATCCGCCCGGCGCACGCGGTCATCATCGAACTGCTCAATGCGCTACGCAGGGACGCGTCGATCGAGCAGGTCGAAGCCGTGCTCAAGCGCGACGCCACCTTGTCGTTCAACCTGCTGCGCTACATCAATTCCTCCGGCTTCGGACTGAGGACGGAGATCACATCGTTTCGCCACGCGGTGATGATCCTGGGCCAGCAGAAGCTGTTTCGCTGGGCGGCGTTGCTGCTGACCCTCGCGCAGGCCGGGGCGGCGCCGCCCGCAGTCGGCCTGATGGCGATCGTGCGCGGGCGGCTGATGGAACTGCTGGCGGCAGAACTGCTGCCGCCGGAAGAATGCGACAACGCCTTCGTCACCGGCGTATTCTCGCTGCTCGACAGCATGCTGGGCATCCCGCTGGAGCGCGCCATCGGCGCACTCACGCTGCCCGAGCCGGTGGGCAACGCGCTGCTGCGCCGCACGGGAGCACTGGCGCCGATCCTCGAACTGACGATCGCCTGCGAAGCCGCCGACGACGTCAACTTCGCCCGGCTCGCCAACGAACTGGTGCTGAGCAACCACCAGATCAACTGGGCCCACCTGCAGGCGCTGGCCTGGGCCGAATCGATGCCATGACACCGCTGATCGTGATGCCCGTTTCGCACGAAAGTTGCCACCATGACGGAGCGATACCCCATGCAAGCCACGCCTGACCAGCAAGACCACGCCGGCGCACACGAGGCCCCCACCGCCTCGGCCCTGGCGGCAACCGATCTGGTGGATGCCCGGCATCCGGCGGTGCAGGCCTTCGCCAAGGCCCACGCGTCGGGGCCGGACCCGCGCGCCCAGGCGGTGGCGCTGTATTACGCGGTACGCGACGGCTTTCGCTACGACCCGTATGGCGTCGACCTCAGCCCGTACGGGATGCGCGCCAGCACGGTGCTGGAAAAGGGCTCGGGCTGGTGCGTCACCAAGGCAGCGCTGCTGACGGCGGCGTGCCGCAGCCTCGGCATACCCGCGCGGCTGGGGTTTGCGAGCGTGCGCAACCACCTCTCGACCCAGCGCATGCGCGAAATGATGCGCACCGACGTGTTCTACTGGCACGGGTACTCGGAAATCTGGCTCGACGGCGCCTGGCGCAAGGCGACCCCGGCGTTCAACGTCGAGCTGTGCAACCGGTTCGGCCTGCTCACGCTGGAATTCGACGGCGTGGACGACTCCATCTACCACCCGTTCGACAGCAAGGGACAGCGCCACATGGAATACCTGAGCCAGTACGGCAGCTTCGACGACATCCCGCTGCAGCGCATGCGCGCCGAATTTGCCAGGTACTACCCGGGATTGGGTGTGTCCGACAATCCGTTGGGCGGGGCCGACTTCGACTCCGACGTCGCGCGCGAGGTCGGCTGAAGGAGCAGTCCCGGCTCCGGTCGCCCCCGTGCCGGGCGCGCCCATCAGCGGTTTGCAGGATGACGCCGCGCGACACAAGCGATCGTGACGGATTCGATGGATGCGACATGGACTGGTTCGAACGCCTGACAGGTTTCCGGGAAGCAGACTATGCGCAGACGCGCAGCCGGATGGTGATCGAGGGCGATCGGCTGCGCTCGCGGGTCAACGGCAAGAGCTACCGCATCGGGCAGTTCGGGTTGCCGTCACTCGCCGAGTTGCGCCAGCAGGTCCGTGCACAGCCCGGGAAACTGACGACACGCATCGTCAGCGGCGATGTCCGCGCGCTGCATGGGCACCCCGCGTTCGCCGGCGCGCTGTTCCAGGTCGCCAGCCAGTTCAACATGCTGGAGATGGTCGGCCCCGGCGTTTCACCCGAGGACGGCGTCACGCGCTACGAGCTCACGGCGGGCTTCTATCGCCTCATCTCCGTGCGCCTCGATCGCTCGATCGTGGGCCCCGGCTACAACCTCCACGCGTTTACCCCGCAGGACGAGCCGGGCCTGCGCTACGTCGCGTCGGCGTGGCCCACGCATTACGAGCTTCAGGCCGGGCACATCGAGCTGCTCCCGGCGCCGCCCGGCGGGCTCGAGGTCATCATCGAATACATCCCGTCGCATCAGGACCTTGTCGAGGATGACGACGAGTTGAACGGCTACGACGGATGGGAGGAATACGTCGTCAACTACGCGGCGCGCCAGGTCGCGCTGAAGGACGAGGAGTACGCGCTTGCTCGCACGCTCGAGCGCGACAACGAGAAGCTCACCGCACGCATCCAGAAGCTCGCACCGAACCGCGACGCATTCCGCGCGGAGCGCGTGAAGGACACGCGGCAGACGCGCTTCTTCGTCGGCCGACGCCGGGGGCTCGAGTGAAGCAACCGACGCACCGACCGGAGTACACGGGCGACCGCACGCTC
>JBDHRZ010000353.1:0-3856 GCA_039807845.1 Rhodoferax sp. | reverse complement strand
CGCAGCCTGATCCGTATCCTGCAGATGGATTGCGCAACCGAAGAGGCGTTGATCCGCGACAAGCTGCAGTCCATGCCTTCGGTGCTCGGGCTGGAATTCAACCTGATGAAGCGCGTGCTCGCCGTGGCGCACCAGCCCGGCACGCTGGACCAGGTGCTGGCCACGATCCGCACGCTCGGTTTCGAGCCGCAACTGCTGCAGCACGGGCGCAAGCCAGATCCTGCGCCGGACCCGGCACAGGCCGCCAACTGGCCGTTGGCACTGGCGGCCCTGGCGGGCATCGCGGCCGAAGCGACGCACTGGCTCGACGGACCGGCCTGGCTGTCGGCGCTGCTCGCGCTGCTGGCGGTCGCGATCAGCGGCCTGGGCACTTACCGCAAGGGCCTCATCGCCCTGCGCAACGGTCACCTCAACATCAACGCGCTCATGACCATCGCCGTCACCGGCGCGCTGATCCTGCAGCAGTGGCCGGAAGCGGCGATGGTGATGGTGCTGTTCGCGATCTCCGAACGCATCGAGGCGCACTCGCTGCGCCGCGCGCGCAACGCGATCCGCGGGCTGCTGCAGCTCGCGCCCAGCCAGGCCAGCGTGCTGCAGCCCGACGGCAACTGGCTGACGGTGCCGGCCGCCGGCGTCTCACCGGGAGCGTCGATACGGGTCAAGCCGGGCGAGCGCATCGCGCTGGACGGCACGATCCTGCGCGGCAACACGAGCATCGACCAGGCACCGATCACCGGCGAGAGCATGCCTGTGGACAAGGGGGTCGGCGACCCGGTGTTTGCCGGCACCATCAACGGCGCCGGCGCGTTCGACTACCGCGTCACGTCTGCCAGCGAGGACAGCCTGCTGTCGCGCATCATCCACGCGGTCGAAGAGGCGCAGGGCAGCAAGGCGCCGACGCAGCGCTTCGTGGACCGCTTCGCGCGCATCTACACCCCGGTGGTGGTGCTGCTGGCCGTCGCGCTGGCGCTGCTGCCGCCGCTGCTCATAGGCGGCGCGTGGTGGGACTGGATCTACAAGGCGCTGGTACTGCTCGTGATCGCCTGCCCCTGCGCGCTGGTGATTTCCACCCCGGTGACCATCGTCAGCGGTCTGGCCGCGGCCGCGCGCAAGGGCATCCTGGTCAAGGGTGGCGCGTTCCTGGAGCAGGGCCGCACGCTCGCGTGGATCGCGCTGGACAAGACCGGCACGCTCACGCTGGGCAAGCCGGTGCAGACGCTGTGCGAGCTGGCCCCTGGCGTGCCGGACGCGCTCGCACAGGCGCGCCGGCATGCCGCCAGCCTGGCGGCGCGATCCGACCATCCGGTCTCGCAGGCGATCGCCAGCGCAGCCCGGGCCGACGGCGTGCCGGCGCTGGAGGTGGCCGACTTCCAGGCCGTGCCCGGGCAGGGCGTGCAGGGCGTCGTGGAAGGCCGTCTGCTGCGCCTGGGCAACCACCGCATGGTGCACGACCTGGGCCTGTGCTCGCCGGCGCTGGAGGCGCGGCTCGAGCAACTCGAGCGCGCGGGCAACAGCGTCGTGATGCTGGTCGACGCGCAGCGCGCGATCGCCCTGTTCGCGGTGGCCGACAGCGTGCGGCCGCAGAGCCGCGCTGCGGTGGCGCAACTGCACGCGCTCGGCCTGCGCACCCTCATGCTCACCGGCGACAACCCGCACACCGCGCAGGCGATCGCGCAGCAGGTCGGCATCACCGAGGTGCGCGGCAACCAGTTGCCGCAGGACAAGCTCGCGGCCATCACGGAGTTGGCCGGACGCGCGCCGGTGGGCATGGTCGGCGACGGCATCAACGACGCCCCCGCGCTGGCACGCGCCGACATCGGCTTTGCCATGGGGGCGCTGGGCACCGACACCGCGATCGAGACCGCCGACGTGGCGCTGATGGACGACGACCTGAACAAGCTCGCCACCTTCGTGCGCCTGTCCCGGCGCACGCACCGCATCCTGGTGCAGAACATCGTGCTGGCGCTGGGCATCAAGGCGGTGTTCCTGGTGCTCACGGTGGCCGGCCTGGGCACGATGTGGATGGCCGTCTTCGCCGACGTCGGCGCGAGCCTGCTGGTGGTGGGCAACGGCCTGCGCCTGATGCGGGGCTGACATGGATAATCGCAGCCACCATGAACCCGACCGGGCCGTCCGTTGATCACCACGCTGCCAGCGCAACGCCGGCGCAGCAGCCAGCCTGTGCGCCGGCCGATGCGATCACCGACGTCGCGGGCATCGAAGTCGGGCACTTCACCGACCCGCGCCGTCCGACCGGCTGCACCGTGCTGATCGCCCGTGAGGGCGCGGTGGGCGGGGTCGACGTGCGCGGCGCGGCGCCCGGGACGCGGGAGACGGATCTGCTGCACCCGTCCAATCTGGTCGATTCGGTGCACGCCATCCTGCTCGCCGGCGGCAGCGCCTGGGGGCTGGATGCCGCCAGCGGCGTGATGCGCTGGCTGGAAGAGCACGGGATCGGCTTCCCGGTGCATTACGGTCTGGTGCCGATCGTCCCGGCGGCGGTGCTGTTCGACCTGCCGGTCGGCGACGCGCGCGTCCGCCCCGACGCCGCGGCGGGCTACCAGGCCTGCGTGACGGCGAGCAAGGCGGCGCCTGCGCAGGGCAACGTGGGCGCCGGCGCCGGCGCGCTGGTCGGCAAGCTGTTCGGCATCGGGCGCGCCATGAAGGGCGGCATCGGCAGCGCGGCAGTGCGCGTGGACGGCGTCACGGTCGGCGCCATGGTGGCGTGCAACGCCCTGGGCGACGTCGTCGACCCGGCCACCGGCAGGGTGCTCGCGGGTGCGCGCACATCCGATGGCAAGGCCCTGCTCGACATCCGGCGCGCGATCCTGGCCGGCGAGACGCCGCAGCCCATCCTGGCGGGCACCAACACCACGCTGGCGGTGGTGGCCACCGACGCGATCCTGACCAAGCCGCAGGCACACCGGCTGGCGCAGGTGGCGCACGACGGCCTGGCGCGCGCGATCAATCCGGTGCACACCATGTCCGACGGCGACACGGCATTCGCCCTGGGCACCGGCAAGTCGGGCCGGCCGGCGGCGATGATGGCGCTCGCCACGCTGGCCGCGGAAGTCACCGCGCGCGCCACCGTGCGCGCGGTGCTGGCCGCGCACGCGCTGACCATAGGCAGCGAGCACTGGCCGGCGCAGCGCGACCTGGACCCCGACCTGACCGGCGCCGCCGGCTGACGCCCGCATGCCCCGGACGCTGCGCTACACCCTGGCGTCGCTGCGCGAACTGGTCGTCTCGGCCGGGCCGTTCATCGTGCTGGCGGTGGCGCTGCTCGCACTGGCCTACTGGTGGCTCGACCCCATGCCGCCGAAGCGGGTGACGCTGGCCAGCGGCCCGGCGCAGAGCGCCTACGCCGAGTTCGCCACCCGCTACCGGCAGTTGCTCGCGGCCAACGGCATCGAGGTGGTGGTGCTGCCGACCGAGGGTTCGTCGGACAACCTGCGCATGGTGCGCGAAGGCAAGGCCGACCTCGGATTCGTGCAAGGCGGCAGCGGTGCGGCCTCGCCCGACACCGGCCCCGCCCTGCTGTCGCTGGGCGACCTGTTCCTGGAGCCGATCTGGCTGTTCTACCGCCAGGACAGTGCGCGCGACGTCGACCGACAGGCCCGGCTGGACAAGCTGCGCGCGCTCAAGGGCATGCGCGTCAACGTGGGCACCCCGGGCAGCGGCGTGCCGCAGTTGATGCGCTCGCTGTTCGCCCTCAACGGGCTGGAGGACGCCGACCTGCAACTCACGCAACTCGGCCAGACCCCGGCCACGGTCGCCTTCCTCGACGGCCGGTCGGACGCGCTGGTGTTCGCCTCGGCGCCCGAATCGCAGATGGTGCAGATGCTGCTGCAGACGC
>JBDHRZ010000352.1:0-3861 GCA_039807845.1 Rhodoferax sp. | reverse complement strand
GGCTGGATGTGGCTGCACAGTGCCGAGCGCGACGTGCCGGGTCGGCCGGCTGATGTGCGCCCCGCAGCGCCACCGCCGGGGCGCTCTCCTGGGTTGAGGACTCCGCCGACCGTCGGCTCGCCGGCTGGGCCGTCGTCAGGGTCCTGCACCGATCTGGTGTTCTACACCACCGGGCGGCTCACCAGCGAGATGGTGATCAAGGCCGCCCAGATGGACATCGCGGTCGTGGTCTCGCGCAGCGGCATCACCCAGATGGGGCACGCGGTGGCGCAGGAGCTCGGCCTGTGCACCATCGGCCGCGCGCTGAACCGGCGCTTCCTGTGCTACAGCGGCGCCGAGCGGCTGCGGCTCGAGACCGGCTTGGTGCACGCGCGCGCGGGTGTCACGGCGGCGCGCGTGTGAGGCCAGGCGCCGTGCCGCGTGTGCAATAGCAGGCAGGTAGAAGAACTATGCCACCTGGTGGCACAATCAAATCGATGGCGCGAGTGTTCAAGACCCGCTACTTCCAGTGATGGATGCGCAAGACGGAACTCACCGATCCCGCCTTGTGCAAGGCGGTCGAGGAGATGGCCGCCGGTCTGGTCGACGCCGATCTTGGCGGCAGCGTGGTGAAGAAGCGTGTCGGGTTGGCCGGGCGTGACGGAGCGCGGACGCTGGTCGTCACCAACAAGGGTAATCGCTGGTTCTTCGTGTTCGGCTTCGAGAAGAACGAGCGGGCCAACGTCAGCGACGAGGAGCTTGAAGGCTTGCTGGCCATCGCCGCCGACCTGCTGGCTCGAACGGGCCCGCAACTGGACGAAGCCGTTGCTGACGGCGCTTTGCAGGAGATTTGCCAATGACCACCAAGACCAAGAGCCGCATGCTCGAAGCCGTGCATGAGTCGGCCAATGATCTGTATCGCCTGGGTTTCATCGACAAGCGCAAGATGCAGAAGTACGACGCGCTGTGCCTGGAACCGGTGCAGGATTACGACGCCACCAAGGTCAAGGCGCTGCGCGAGCGGTTGCATCTGAGTCAGGCCGTGTTGGCCAGCGTGCTGAACACCAGCACGTCCACCGTCCGCAAATGGGAGGTGGGCGACAAGCGCCCCAGCGGGCCGTCGCAGAAGCTGC
Organism: Rhodoferax sp.; assembly: GCA_039807845.1. Classification (GTDB taxonomy): domain Bacteria; phylum Pseudomonadota; class Gammaproteobacteria; order Burkholderiales; family Burkholderiaceae_C; genus CAISIP01. Next base: position 2,749 of record JBDHRZ010000352.1, on the reverse strand, counting down.
TGGACATCCTCGAGCGCAAGGGCCTGGAGGCGGTTCTTTGATCCGCTCACTGAGTTCCCATGATCCGCCAGGTAAATCTTGACATCGCGTGCCAGCGGCACGCTTCGCCGGCAAGGCCGGCCCTGCGCCTTTGACCTTGGACAGCAGAGAAGGATCGACGAGACGATGCGTAATGGGTTCTGGCGCCTCGGCCTGCGTTCGCTGTGGCGCGATCTGCGCGCAGGCGATCTGCGCCTGCTCATCGTCGCGGTGACGCTGGCGGTGGCGGCGCTCACCGCAGTGGGGTTCTTTGCCGACAGGCTGCAGGGCGGCCTGCAGCGCGACGCGCGCCAGTTGCTTGGCGGCGACGTGGTGCTGTCCACCGACAACCCGGTGCCGCGCTTGGTCATCGAGAAGGTGCAGGCGCTGGGCCTGGCGAGCAACACGACGATCAGTTTCCCGACCATGGCGCGCGCCAGCGACGCCCAGGGCGGCGCCAGCCGCCTGGTGGCGCTCAAGGCGGTGACGCAGGGGTATCCCTTGCGCGGCCGGCTGAGCGTGGCGGCCTCCGTGGACGCGCCGGGGACGCCGACCGATGCCGTTCCGGCCAGCGGCGAGGTGTGGGTCGACGCGTCGCTGCTCGAACCGCTCGGCTTGCGCGTGGGCGACAGCCTGCTGCTGGGCGATGCTCGCCTGACGATCGCGCGCATCATCGTTGCCGAACCGGACCGGGGCAGCGGCTTTGCGAGCTTTTCGCCGCGCGTGATGCTCAACCAGGCCGACCTGCCGGCGACCGGCCTGGTGCAGCCGGCGAGCCGAATCAGCTACCGCTTCGCGGTCGCGGGCAGCAGCGTCGCCAGCAGCGCCTTCGGCGACTGGATCGGCCAGCTGCTCGAAACCGGCGCATTGCGCGGCGCGCGGCTCGAGACGCTCGAGAGCGGCCGTTCGGATGTGCGCCAGACGCTCGATCGGGCCGAGAAATTCCTCCATCTGGTGGCACTGCTCGCGGCCATGCTCAGCGCGGTCGCCGTGGCGCTGGCGGCGCGCGGATTCGCCGCCAGGCATCTGGATGACTGCGCGATGCTGCGCGTGCTCGGGCTGGGCCAGCGCGCCATTGCGCTCGCCTACCTGGTCGAGTTCGGGCTCGTCGGCGTGGTGGCCAGCGCGCTGGGCGTGGCGATCGGCCTGGGCGTGCACCACGTGTTCGTCGCCTTGCTCGCCGGCCTGGTGGCGGTGGCGTTGCCGGCGCCCTCGTGGTGGCCGGTCGGGTTCGGCCTGGGCATCGGCCTGACGCTGCTGGCGGCGTTCGGCCTGCCGCCGGTGCTGCAGCTCGCTCGCGTGCCGCCGCTGCGCGTGATCCGTCGCGACGTCGGCAATCTGCAGAGCGCATCACTGGCCGTGCTCGCGCTCGGCGTCGCCGGTTTCGCCGCCTTGCTGCTGGCCGCCAGCCGCGACCTCATGCTGGGCCTGATAGCCGTCGGGGGCTTTTCCGCCGCCGTGCTGCTGTTCGCCGGTTTGTCGTGGCTGGCGGTCCGGCTGCTGCGGGCGGCCGTGAACGAAGCCACGGCGCCGCGTGCGCTGGTGCTGGCGACGCGCCAGCTCTGCGCCCGACCGGCGTACGCGGTGGTGCAGGTGAGCGCACTGGCGGTGGGCCTGCTGGCGCTGATCCTGCTGGTGCTGCTGCGCACCGACCTGATCAGCAGCTGGCGCCAGGCGACGCCGGCCGATGCGCCGAACCGCATCGTCATCAACCTGATGCCCGAGCAGGCCGCGGCGTTCCAGCAGCGGTTGCGTGCCGCCGGAGTGCGCAATTACGACTGGTACCCGATGGTGCGCGGCCGGCTGGTGGCGGTGAACGGCAGGCCGCTCGTGCCCGACGAACTTCCCGACGAGCGTGCGCGCCACCTGGCGGACCGCGAATTCAACCTTTCGTACAGTGCCAGCCAGCCGCCGCACAACACCATCGTGGCCGGCAAGTGGGTCGACGGCGAGGCCGGTGCGATCAGCGTGGAGGAGGGCATCGCGCGTACCCTGGGGCTCAAACTCGGCGATACGTTGCGCTTCGAGATGGCCGGGGTGCCGGTCGAGTCGCGCATCACTTCGCTGCGCAAGGTCGACTGGGCATCCATGCGGGCCAACTTCTACGCCTTGTATCCGGTCGGCCAGTTGCCGGACGTGCCGGCGACCTACATGAGCGCCTTCAAGGCGCCGGCCGTGCGCGGCTTCGACAATGCGCTGGTGCATGCCTTTCCGAACATCACCAACGTCGACATCGGCAGCATGCTGGCGCAGGTGCAACGCATCCTCGACCAGGTGGTCGGGGCGGTGGAATTCCTGTTCGCCTTCACGCTGGCGGCCGGGCTGCTCGTGCTCTTTGCCGCCGTCAGTGCCACGCGCGAAGAGCGTGCGCGCGAGTTCGCCGTGATGCGCGCGGTTGGCGCCCAGGCGCGCCTGCTGCGCCAGGTGCAGCGCGTCGAACTCGCCGGCGTGGGCGTGCTGGCGGGCGTGCTGGCGGCCCTGGTGGCGATGGTGGTGGGCTGGCTGCTGGCGCGCTACGTGTTCAATTTCAACTGGTCAGTCGCGCCCTGGGTGCCGCTGGCCGGCGGCCTGGCCGGTGCGCTGCTGGCGCTGGCGGCGGGCTGGTGGGGCCTGCGCGACGTGCTGCGCCGCCCGGTGGTGGAGACCTTGCGCAGCGCGCCGCAGTGATCTGGCCGGTGGCCGCGTCGTGGCTCAGGACCCACGCATCAGCGGGCGTGTGTGCAGGTCCTTG
>JBDHRZ010000351.1:0-3867 GCA_039807845.1 Rhodoferax sp. | reverse complement strand
ACCTTGGTCCAGAAGCGCGCGTACAGCAGGTGCAGGATGGCGTGCTCGATGCCGCCGATGTACTGGTCCATCGGCATCCAATACTTCGCGCCCTGCGCCACCATCGCCTGCTCGTCATGCGGGTCGCAGTAGCGCATGAAATACCAGGAACTGTCCACGAAGGTGTCCATCGTGTCGGTCTCGCGGCGCGCCGGCCGCTGGCAGATCGGGCAGGTGACGCCGGCATGGAACGCCTCGTGGTGCACCAGGGGATTGCCCGAACCATCCGGGATGCAGTCCTGCGGCAGCAGTACCGGCAGGTCGCGCTCGGGCACCGGCACCGCGCCGTGCTCGTCGCAGTGGATGATCGGGATCGGCGTGCCCCAGTAGCGCTGGCGGCTCACGCCCCAGTCCCGCAGGCGCCAGGTGGTGAGTTTCTCGCCCAGGCCGCGCGCGTGCAGCGCGTGGGCCACCGCATCGACGGCCTGCTGGCTGGACAGACCGCTGAAGACGTCCGAATTGATGGTCACGCCGCGCTGCCTGTCGTCGTACCAGTCCTGCCAGCGGTCGTAGTCGTACTGGCAGCCGTCGATCAGCACCACTTCGAGGATGTCGATGCCGTATTTCCTGGCGAACGCGAAATCGCGCTCGTCATGCGCCGGCACCCCCATCACCGCGCCGTCGCCGTAGCCCATCAGCACGTAGTTGCCGACCCAGACGTCGATCTTGCGACCGTTGAGCGGATGGCTCACCTGCAGCCCGGTGCGCATGCCCTCCTTCTCGCGCAGCGCCTGTTCGGCCTCCGTCGTGCCGCCGCGCTTGCACTCCTCGATGAAGGCGGCCAGCGCGGGGTTGCCGGCCGCCGCATGCTGCGCCAGCGGGTGTTCCGGGGCGACCGCACAGAACGTCACGCCCATGATGGTGTCTGCGCGGGTGGTGAACACGTACATGCGCCCGCCGTCGATCAGCGTGCCCGAAGCGTCGCGGATGTCGTGCGTGAAGGCAAAGCGCACGCCCTCGCTCCTGCCGATCCAGTTCTCCTGCATCAGCCGGACGCGTTCGGGCCAGCCCGGCAGGTGGTGCTGCACCTGGTCGAGCAGTTCTGCCGCATAGTCGGTGATCTTCAGGTAGTAGCCCGGGATCTCGCGCTTTTCCACCGGTGCGCCGGTGCGCCAGCCCTTGCCGTCGATGACCTGCTCGTTGGCCAGCACGGTCTGGTCGACCGGATCCCAGTTCACCACCTGGGTCTTGCGGTAGGCGATGCCGCGGTCGAGCATCTTCAGGAACAGCCACTGGTTCCACTTGTAGTAGCTCGGGTCGCAGGTCGCGACCTCGCGGCTCCAGTCGATCGCCAGCCCGAGCGCCTGCATCTGGCGCTTCATGTAGGCGATGTTGTCGTAGGTCCACCTGGCCGGGGGCACGCCGTTCTTCAGCGCCGCGTTCTCGGCCGGCAGGCCGAACGCGTCCCAGCCCATCGGCATCAGGACGTTGTAGCCCTTCATGCGCAGCTGGCGCGTGAGCATGTCGTTGATGGTGTAGTTGCGCACGTGCCCCATGTGCAGCTTGCCGCTCGGGTAGGGCAGCATCGAGCAGGCGTAGAACTTCTTGCGTGTGCGGTCCTCGGTGACGCGGTAGGCGTCGCGCGCGGTCCAGTGCGCCTGGGCCGCGGCTTCGACGGCGAGGTGGTCGTATTTTTCGTGCATGGGAGGCGGTGCGCGGCGCCAGTGCCGCGGTCGGGTCGATTCTAGGTGCTCGGCCCCACGCGCCACGCCGTGCGAGCGCCACGTGCGCACGGCGTCGGCCGGCGTGCGGCGGGCGTCAACGGGCCGGCTGTTCGGGCTGCGCGACGAAGCCGATGCGCTGCAGGCCGGCCTGTTGCGCCACGCCCATGATCTGCACCACGCGCCCATACGGCACGCTGGCGTCGGCGCGCAGCTGCAGCTCGGTGTCCGGGTCGGCGCTGGCGGCCAGTGCCAGCTGCTGCGCCAGCTGCGCGAGCGTGAGCGGCTGGTCGTGCACGAACACCTGGCCGGACTTGTCCAGCGTGAGCGTCAGCGTGGCCGGTGACGCGGCCGTGGCGGCCGCGTCGGTGCGCGGCAGGTCGAGCCGGATCGCGCTGGCCAGCAGCGGCGCGGTGATGATGAAGATCACCAGCAATACCAGCATCACGTCGATCAGCGGCGTCATGTTGATGTCGCTCATCGGCGCCTCGCCGGCGCTGCGTTCCAGACGGCCGAATGCCATGTCAGCGGCGCCCGGCCGCCCGAAGCCGCTGACGCGCCCCCTCGGGGGGCAGCGGACCACGCGCAGCGGGGGAGCGTGGGGGCAGTTGCATGTCAGCGGCGCCCGGCCGCCCGAAGCCGCTGACGCGCCCCCTCGGGGGGCAGCGGACCGCGCGCAGCGGGGGAGCGTGGGGGCAGTTTCATTTCAGCGGCGCCCGGCCGCCCGAAGCCGCTGACGCGCCCCCTCGGGGGGCAGCGGACCGCGCGCAGCGGGGGAGCGTGGGGGCTGTTTCATCTCAGTTTCCGTCGTGCACCGTGCTACCGGCCCTCGGGCTGGCCAGTGGCGGGCGCGACCGGGTGCAGCAGCAACTCGCGCAGGTCGCGCGCGAAGCCTTCCAGGTCGGCCTCGATGCGGCCGATCTGGCGCCCCAGCACGTTGTAGGCGAGCACCGCCGGTATCGCCACCGCCAGCCCGGCCGCGGTCATGATCAGCGCTTCGCCCACCGGCCCGGCGATCCGGTCGATCGTCATCTGGCCGGCGTTGGAGATCGACAGCAAGGCGTGGTAGATGCCCCAGACCGTGCCGAGCAGCCCGACGAAGGGCGCGGTCGCACCGGTGGTGGCGAGCACCACCTGGCCGTACTGCAGCCGATTGAGCACCGCATGCAGTTGCTGGCGCAGCACGCGGGTCAGTTGCTGCGCGCGGTCGCCGGCACTGGCCAGCGTGCCGCTGCCCTGGTGCTGGGTTGCGGCGATCAGCGATACCACCAGCGCGTCGCGGTCGAACGCCTGCGCCTTGCGCTGGCCTTCCTGCAGATCGGCGGCTTGCCAGAACGCCAGCGTGCTGCGGCCGACGTCCCGGCTGGCCCGGCGCAGCAGCCAGGACTTCCAGAAAATGAGGAACCAGCTGCTGACGGACATCAGCAGCAGCACGATGGCGACCAGGCTGGTGACGAAGTCGCCCCGGGTGAGCAGATCCATCAGCCCCATGCAGAGTCCCCCGCGGCGCTCAATCGGAACACCTCCGCCTGACGGCTGCGGTGCGAGCGCCTTGGGAGCGGCCCGGCGGCGCTTCGTGGGCTACCCCTCCGTGCTGCGCACTGCGGGGCTGAGCGCCTTGGGAGCGGCCCGGCGGCGCTCATGAGCCAGCTTCCGTGCGGGAGAGCCCCAGGACGTCGAACATGTCGAACAGGCCGCTGGTGCGCCCGGCCAGGAAACGCACCGCGCGCAAGCTGCCCTGCGCATAGGTTTCCCGGCTCGACGACTTGTGCGTGATCTCGATGCGTTCGCCGCTGCCGGCAAACAGCACCGTGTGGTCGCCCACGATGTCGCCGCCTCGGATGGCGGAAAAGCCGATCGACGCAGGGTCGCGCGCACCGGTCAGGCCGTGGCGGCCGACCACCGCGCAGTCATCGAGCCGGCGTCCGCTGGCCTGGGCGATGACTTCCCCCATCTTGAGCGCAGTGCCGGAAGGGGCGTCGACCTTGTGCCGGTGGTGCGCCTCGATGATCTCGATGTCGAATCCGCTGGCCAGGGCGCGCGCCGCGAATTCCAGCAGCTTGAGCGTGACGTTCACGCCCACGCTCATGTTGGGCGACAGCACGATCGCCAGCGTGCGCGCGTACTGCGCCACCTGCGCCTTCTGCGCCTCGGTGAAGCCGGTGGT
>JBDHRZ010000350.1:0-3873 GCA_039807845.1 Rhodoferax sp. | reverse complement strand
AACAACGCCTCCAGCAGCGAATACTCGCGCGCCGAGAGACGGGTCGCCTGCCTTCCCTGCGTCACCTCGTGCGTGACCGGGTCCAGGGCCAGCACGCCGTTGCTCAGTACCACCCGCGCGCTCCCGCCCTTGCGGCGCACGACCGCACGCATCCTGGCGAGCAATTCCGCGATCGCGAATGGCTTGAGGACGTAGTCGTCCGCCCCCGCGTCCAGCCCGTGGATGCGATCCTCCAGGGAGTCACGCGCCGTGATGATGAGCACCGCGACCGGGTTCCCGTGCGCGCGGATGCTGCGCAGCACCTCGACGCCGTCCTTGCGCGGCAGGCCGAGGTCCAGCAGCACGATGCCGTACTCGTGCGTGGCCACCGCACCCAGCGCGGCCGCACCATCGCGTACCCAGTCGAGCGCATAACCCGCATCCATGAGCGCGTGGCCGACGGCCTCGCCGATCATGGCATCGTCTTCCACCAGCAACACACGCATCTGGCCGCCTTTCCCCTTGCCTGCGCGATTCTGGCAGCAATCGGCCGCGCCTCGAAGTCCGATCGGGTCCGAGCCCAGAGCCGGCGCATGGCAACGCGTGCGCGATCGAGCCGGCTGGAGCCGTGCCGCGCTAAGTCTGCCCTAACGATGGCACCGCACAGTCGACTGCAACACCCCGACCGGTCCGGCCATGCAATCGATCGATACGAGCCTCTTCCTGTGGCTCAATGCCGCAGCCACTGCTCCAGCCTGGACGTTCAAGCTGGCCGAACTCGCCAGCCTGGAATTGCCTGGGTTGCTCACGGCCGGCGCCATCGGCGCGCTGCTGGTCGCCGATGCCGGCACGCGCCGCCAGGTCCTGCAGGTCCTGCTGGCGATGACACTGGCGGTGTTGCTGGCCAAACTCGGCCAGCACCTGTTCCCCATCCCGCGACCGTTCACGCTGGGTCTGGGAAGGCAGTGGCTCGAGCATGGCAGGACAGCGGGATTTCCCAGCACCCATGCGAGCGCCGCGTTCGCATTTGCCGCGTCGATCGCCATGAGCACGAAAAGGGCATGGATAGGCGCCGTCGCGTTCCTGATCGCATCGTTGATCGGCTGGAGCAGGCTCTACCTCGGGCTGCACTTTCCGAGCGACGTGCTCGCCGGCGCGCTGACGGGTGGCGTCTGCGCGTACGCCAGCGGATGGATACTTCGCCATGGTGCCAGGCTACAGACGGTGCATTGACCCGGTGCAGGCCATGACGACACACACACCGAGACCGGCGCGCCCCTTCGTCAGTTGCGTCGTTCCGGCGTACAACGAAGCACGCAACCTCGGCCCGCTGCTCATGGGCCTGTGCGAGCGGCTCTCCGCCCTGACCGACCGGTGGGAGGTGATCGTCGTCGACGATGGCAGCCGGGATGACACCGCCGCCGCGATGATCCCCTGGCTGATCCGTCCCGGTGTGCGCTACGTCCGGCTGTCGCGCAACTTCGGCAAGGAAGCGGCGCTGACGGCCGGTATCGACCGGGCCGATGGCGACGCCGTACTGTTGATCGACGCCGACCTGCAGCACCCCGTCTCCCTCATTCCAGAAATGGTGGCGGCATGGCGCGAGGGCGCCGAAGTGGTCTGCGCGGTGCGCCAGTCGCGCGCCGACGAGAATCTGCTCAAGCGGATGGGAACCCGGTGTTTCTATGCGCTCGTGAACCATGCGGCGCCGGTGAGAATTCCGCCGGACGCAGGCGACTTCCGGCTGATGGATCGCCGCGTGGTGGCTGCGCTGCGCGCGCTGCCCGAACGCAACCGGTTCATGAAGGGGCTCTATGCCTGGGTCGGATTCGACACCGTCGTGCTCCCCTACGTGCCCCTGCCGCGCGCAAGCGGCGCAAGCCACTTCTCGCCGCGGCGCCTGGCCCGCCTCGCGTTCACCGGCATCACGGCATTCAGCAATGCGCCGTTGCGCTGGTGGAGCGCAATCGGCGCGGCCGTCGCCGCCGTGGCGCTGGGCTACGGCGTCTACATCGTGATCGACCATTTCCTGTTCGGCGTCGACGTGCCTGGCTGGGCCACACTGGTGGCCGGCATGATGTTTCTCAGCGGCGTGCAATTGCTGTCCATCGGCGTGCTGGGGGAATACATTGGCCGCATCTTCGACGAGGTCAAGCAGCGCCCGGTGTACCTCGTGGCCGGCGAGTCCGGGCGCGCAACGCATGCGGCGGCGAATTCAGCCGATGCTGCGCTCACATCCCCTGCCGATGCCCAGGCTGTTGACGGTCTGCGCTGACGATTTCGGCCTGACGCGGGCCGTCTGCGACGGCATCATGGATCTCGTGCGGGCGCGGCGTGTCACCGCGGTCTCGTGCATGACCAACGCGCCCGGTTGGGAGCACGGCGCTGGCGCGCTGCGGCAGCTACCGGCATCGGCCTGCGCCGGACTGCACATCAACCTCACCGAGGGCCACCCCCTGAGCCGGGAACTGGCACGCCAGTGGCCGCGGCTGCCCGGGTTGCCGGCACTGCTGGCGCTCACCCACCTGGGCCGCACCCCGCAGACGGCGCTGCAGGCGGAGATCGAAGCACAGTGGACGCGCTTCGTGCTTGACACCGGCGAGGCGCCGCGCTTTGTCGATGGACATCAGCACGTGCACCAGTTCCCCGGGGTGCGCGACGCCCTGTTTGCCGCCTTGGACCGGTTGGGCGCGCGACCCGCGATACGCAGCACGGCTGCGCTGATCGGGCCAGGCCACGGCTTCAAACGCTGGATCGTGCGTCACACCGGCGCCAGGCAATTGCAGGCGTCATTGCAGCAGCGTGGTCTGCCGCACAACGCCGCACTGCTGGGCGCCTACGATTTCGACAGCCGACGCTACCGCCACAGGATGCGTGCCTGGCTGGCGGCATTGCCCGATTCGGGTGGCTTGCTGTACTGCCACCCCGGCCACGCCCCGGCTGCCGACGCCACGGACGCGATCGGCCGCGCGCGCCAGCACGAGTTCGACTACCTGGCGAGCGACGATTTCACGCACGACCTGATGGCCGCCGACGTGGTGCTGCAAGGCTGTCGGGCCTAACAAGGCCTGACAGGCTCACACACGAAACGTCCAGGCCCGGTTGAGTGCGAAGGTCAGCAACACGACGATGGCAGTCGCCAGCATCTGCGCCAGCACATAGAAGAGACCGGCACGCACCGTCAGCGCCACCACCGCCATGCCCAGCAATGCCCCGGCCAGGGCAGACGCCTGGAAGCGCAGCCACGAGGTGCCGAGGTCCTGGCGGTAGCGAAACGTGAACCAGCGGTTGCCGAGGTACGCCACCTGCGCACCGATCGTCGCGCCGCAACCGGACGCCAGCCACGCCGGCCATTGTGCGCGCTCGACGCACCACACGAGACAGGCATAGTGGACGACGGTGGCGACACCGCCGACGCCCAGGTAGCGCACGAACTGCACCCGAGCCACTCACGCGCAATCGCGCGCCGCCACGCGCCACAACGCCGACCGTCCGTCGCTGAACACCCGCTCGGCGCCGGTCAGCCCGGCGACGCGCGCCGCGCGCCCGGTCGACACGGCAATCCAGAGCGTCTGGCTGCCGCAGGCCAGCCGATCCAGTCGGTCGATCGGCAGCAACAACTGTTCGCCCAGCGCGGGCGCGAAGCGCGCGGCGTCCGCCAGTTCCTTGCGCCAATTGTCCTGTTGCGCCAGACGCGGATCGCGCCAGTCGCTGGCAAACACGACCGGCTGGCGCAAGCCGGCGTAGAACGGCACGTCATACAGGTACTCGTCGACCATCACCACCTTGTCCTCGGGCGAGACGCGCTCAGACAGCGCACGCGCAAGGGCAAGGTTGGACCCTGGCGCCCGCCAGGCGATGACGCCGACGATGGCGACGCAGGCGCAGGCAGCC
>JBDHRZ010000349.1:0-3884 GCA_039807845.1 Rhodoferax sp. | reverse complement strand
GCCGAATACCTGCGCCTGTCGCCGCGCACGCTGGAAAAGCAGCGCGTGATCGGTGGTGGTCCGCGCTTTCGCAAGTTCGGCCGGCGCGTCATGTACGCCGTGGCCGACCTCGATGCCTGGGCCGCCGACCGCAGCTTCGAGACGACTTCCGATCCCGAATACGCCGAGCACCACTCGGCCGACAGCCGTGCGCGCTGATCGGCGGTGCGCGGCAGGCCATCGCCATGTCCAGCACCGCGCTGCCATCCCGGCAGCGGCCGTTGCAAGAGCGCGAACAGCTCGACCTGTTCCGCGCCTTGCCGGGCGAAGGCATGGCACCGCGCGACAGCCAGGACTTGATGGCCTTTCCCTTTTTCTCGCTGGCGAAGTCGCGGCGCACGGCGCCGATCGACTTCCGCGCCGGCAACGTCACGATCCGCGTGGAAGGCACGCAGGAGCATGGTATCGCCACCATTTGGGATGCCGACATCTTGATTTGGGCCGCCAGTCAGATCGTGGAAGCACGCGACGCGGGCCTGCGCCCGTCGCGGCTGATGCAGGCCACGCCCTACGAGATCCTGCGCTTCATCGGTCGCGGTACGTCGCTGCGCGACTACCAGCGCCTCAAGGCGGCCCTGGATCGGCTGCAATCGACCACGGTGGCCACGTCGATCCGCGAAACCACGGGAAGGCGGCTGCACCGCTTCTCGTGGATCAACGAATGGAAGGAGCTGGCCGATGCCAGCCGCACGCCGCTGGGCATCGAGCTGATCCTGCCGGACTGGTTCTATGGCGGCGTGCTGGATGCGGCACTGGTGCTGACCATCGACCCGGCGTATTTCCGGCTGACCGGCGGCATCGAGCGGTGGCTGTACCGCGTGGTGAGAAAGCACGGCGGCCGACAGCCGGGCGGCTGGCAGTTCGATTTCCGACACCTGTATCGGAAATCGGGCAGCGCCACGCGCTTCTCGGACTTCGCCTACGACCTGCGCGCGCTCGTCGCGCGGCAGTCGCTGCCCGGCTATGTCCTGGGCATCGAGCGGATGCCGGACAACGAGGCCGAGCTGCTGACCTTCCGGCCCGTGCCGCACACGGCACGGGGATAACTCCGGGAGAACCTGTGGATGGAATCGTGCTATCAGGAGTACGGGGTATCGTGCTATCGGGAGTACGCCTATCGTGCTATCAGGAGTACGAATCGCCCGCAAACCCAATAACGGCGCGGGTTTGCGGCCCCTCTAACTTCCCTAACTTAAATTCTCTAACTTTTAGTAGAGAAACGCCGCTGCGGTGGACAACCACCACGCGGCCACCAACGGCAGACAAAACCAGCCACCAGTTGGCAGGTTTTGCAGGCAGATCAACGCCAGGTTTTCCAAGCAGGGAGGCCAGGCCATGATCGTCGCTCTGCTCAACCAGAAAGGCGGCGTGGGCAAGACCACGCTCGCCACACATATCGCCGGCGAGCTGGCGATGCGCGGTCAACACGTCGTCCTGCTGGACGCCGACCCGCAGGGTTCATCGCTGGACTGGACGCAGCGCAGAAGCCAGCAAGGCTTGCCACGGCTGTTCAGCGCCGTGGGCCTCGCACGCGAAACGCTGCATCAGGAAGCGCCGGAACTCGCCAGACGGGCCGATCACGTCGTCATCGACGGGCCGCCCAGAATCGCCGCCTTGGCGCGCTCCGCGCTGCTGGCGGCCGAGCGCGTGCTGATCCCCGTGCAGCCCAGCCCCTACGACTTGTGGGCCAGCGCCGAGATGGTCGCGCTGATCCGCGAGGCGCAGGTGTTTCGGCCTGCGCTACGCGCGGCCTTCGTCATCAATCGGCGCGTCAGCACCACCGTGATCGGGCGCGAAGCACGCCAGGCGCTCGCCGACCAGCCGCTGCCTGCGCTGCGCGCGGAAGTGCATCAGCGCATCGTGTTCGCCGACAGCGTGGCCGCTGGCCGGCTTGCACGCGAGACGGCGCCCGACAGCGCCGCCGCGCGCGAAATCACCGCGCTGGTGGACGAACTGCTGCGGTGGACGCCATGACAGCGAAGCCGCCGCCCCGCGCAAAGCGCGTCGGCATCGGCGCGCGTCCGCCTGCGAATCCGCACGCCGAGGCGTGGATTCGCCAGGGCGACGCCGATGCGCTGGGCAAAGGCGACCTCTACACGGCTCGCCTGACCCTCGACATCACGCCCGCGATGCGGGCGCGCATCAAGGTCTCGGCCTTCACGCAGGGCGTGACCGTGGCCGACCTGCTGCGCGGCCTGCTGGAGCGCGAGTTTCCAGAACACCGCAGGGAGAACACGCCATGACTGCATCCGCTTCGTCTGCCCTCGCGCCTGTTGCCATCGCGGCCACGGCTGCGCTCGCAGCAGCTTCCGGCCAGCCCGCCAGCACGCCGCTGACGCGCGTGGCGCTGGCCTACATCGAGGCCCGCTTCAAGCTCTACCTGCGCTTCGGCGAACCCGCGCGCACGCACCAGCTCGACCGCTGGCGGCGCAGCGCGGTGTTCCTGCCGGGCGCCGTGTTCTGCCGCATCCGCTGGCAGGCCAACGACTATGGCACCGTGCGCTGGCAGCTCATGGTGATGCAGGCTTGCACGCCGCTGGACGTGGCGCAGCGCATCCCTGGCGTGCAGCCGGGCGCGCGCCTGCTGCTACACGCCGAGGGCGACGGGCAAGTTCGCGCTGTGCTGGAACGCATTGACGCCATCGAGGCGCTGGGCATCGCGCCCGCCGCCGTCTCGCCCGCGTACTGGCGCACGCTGGGCAACCGGCTCGCCGCGCGCCTGCCGCTGCCCGAATACACCGCCGAGCGGCACGCCGCCTGGCTGACCGGGAGGGCGCTGTCATGACGCTTCCATCCGCTGCTGCCGGTGCAACCGGCATTCCGCCGCGTCCTTGCTCGCGCCTGTACGCTCGCCTCGTGCTCGCGGGCCTGTCCGCCTGCGGCCTCGCTGCGGTGGCTTGGGCGTCCTTCGTGCATCCGTTGCCGCGTCTGATCTACAACCCGTCCGACAGTGTGGCGGTCGGCTGGTATCGCGTCGATCCGCTGGGCCACGGTGCCGGCTCGCTGCCACGTCCGTTGTCCGTTGGCAGCATCGTGCTGACCACGCTGCCGCCAGAGGCTGCCGCGCTGGCCGCGCAGCGCGGCTACCTGCCGGCGCGCGTGCCGCTGCTCAAGCGTGTGGGTGCGGTAGCTCCGCAGACTGTGTGCATCTTCGATGCGCTGGTCTGGATCGACGGCGTGCCAATGGCCGCCGTGCTGCCCGCCGACCGGCTGGGCCGTCCGCTGCCAGCGTGGCCGCAGTGCCGTCGCCTTGAACCCGGCGAACTGTTCCTGCTCAGTGAGACCAATCCGGCGTCATTCGACAGCCGGTATTTCGGGCCGGTCAGCGCACCCGCCGTGATCGGCGTCGCGCATCCGATCTGGCTGGAGTCTCGCCCATGATGGCCGCCGATTCGCTGCACGTTGCCGTGCATCTCATCGTGCCATCGGACGTGCCGCTCCGGTGGCTCTCCGCATGTCGTCGCGCGTGCAGTGCCAGCGCATCCGCGCTGCACTTCGCGCTGCCTTCCCATGTGCAGGCGTCTTGCCTCGAACGCGCCCAGCCTGCGGCCCTCATCGCGCTGGTTCGCGCGTTCACCGGCGCGCTGGCTGCAAGCAGCGCAGCGCCGCCGGGCCGCCGCTGCACGGAGCGTCAGCGAGGGGCAAAGGCGGAAGGCAAGACAAAAGGGTGCGGCACCTGTCGGCCCGCAAAGCCAGTCTGCACGTGGGGGTTGCGCGGCACGGAGCGGCTTCGCCGCCGTGCCGCTTGGGGCGCGAAGCCCGCGCCAATGCAGGCATGTCCGCGTGCTTCGCACGACCGGACACGCCAGAGCTTGCAGGGAGCGCAGCCATGACCGACCGCCGCG
>JBDHRZ010000348.1:0-3888 GCA_039807845.1 Rhodoferax sp. | reverse complement strand
ACGACGTCGAGTTCGTCTCGCTGCACAAGCCAGCGGGTCAGGGGTTCTGGCAGTATCCGAAGTGGTACCGCTTGTTCCGCCGCCTGCGGCCCGACATCGTGCACACCCGCAACCTCGCGGCGCTGGAATGCCAGGCGGCGGCATGGGCGGCGCGCGTGCCGGTGCGCATTCATGGCGAGCACGGCCGCGACGTGGGCGACCTCGACGGCAGCAATCGCACCTACCAGCGCGTGCGGCGCTTCTACCGGCCGTTCGTGCAGCACTATCTTGCGCTCTCCCGCGACCTGGCCGAGTATCTGTCGGGGCCGGTGGGCGTGCCGGCCGAGCGCATCACGCAGGTCTACAACGGGGTCGATGTGGACCTGTTCCGGCCAGCCGCGGGGGGGACGGCGCCGATTGCCCGCTGCCCGTTCGATCCGGCGCGGCATTGGCTGGTCGGCACCGTCGGGCGGATGCAGACCGTCAAGGACCAGGTGACGCTGGCCAAGGCATTCATCCATGCGCTGCAGTCCAACCCATCCCTGCACGACACCATGCGCCTGGTGATGGTGGGCGAGGGCCCGCTGCGCGCGCAGGCCCAGTCCCTGCTGCAGCAGGCTGGTGTCGCCGATCTGGCCTGGCTGCCCGGCGAGCGCGCCGACGTGCCCGCTGTTATGCGCGGCCTGCACCTGTTCGTGCTCCCCTCGCTGGCCGAAGGCATATCCAACACCATCCTGGAGGCGATGGCCAGCGGCCTGCCGGTGCTCGCCACCGACGTCGGCGGCAATGCCGATCTGGTCGTCGAGGGCCAGACCGGCATGATCACGCAAGCCGGCGACCCTGTCGCCATGGCGCGCCGCCTGCTCGACCTGGCGCAGGCCCCCGCGAAGGCGCGCGAGATGGGGCTTGCCGGCCGTGCGCGCGTGGAGGCATCGTTCAGCATGCAGGCCATGGTCGGAAACTACCTGCAGGTCTACGACACGCAGCTTCAACGCGCCCGCGGGCACTGACGGGAGCCTTCAGCAGCATGTGTGGAATCACCGGCATATTCGATACCCGCGGCCCCGGCGCCATCGACCGGCCGACCCTGCAGCGCATGAACGACTCGCAGCGGCATCGCGGTCCCGACGAGGGCAGCCTGCACATCGAGCCCGGAGTCGGCTTTGGCCATCGCCGCCTTTCCATCATCGACATCGCCACCGGGCAGCAGCCGCTGTTCAACGAGGATGGATCCGTCGTCGTGGTGTTCAACGGCGAGATCTACAACTATCAGCAGCTCATCCCCGAACTGCAGGCGCTCGGGCACGTGTTCCACACCAGGAGCGACACCGAGGTGATCGTGCACGCGTGGGAAGCCTGGGGTCAGGAATGCGTCAGGCGGTTCCGCGGCATGTTTGCTTTTGCCCTGTGGGATCGCAACCGCCAGACGCTGTTCATGGCGCGCGACCGGCTCGGCGTCAAGCCCATGTACTACGCCGTGCTCGACGACGGCACCCTGCTGTTCGGCTCCGAACTCAAGTCGGTGCTGGCGCACGGCGGCCTGCGGCGCGACATCGATCCGCTGGCGGTCGAGGAGTATTTCGCGCTCGGCTATGTGGCCGAGCCGCGCACCATCTTCCGGAGCGCGTGCAAGCTCGCACCGGGCCACAGCCTGTGCATCCGCCGCGGCGAGCCGATGCCGGCGCCGGTCGAGTTCTGGGACGTCCGCTTCTCGCTGGACAGCCGGCTGTCGCTTGCAGATGCCCAAAGCGAGCTGATCGACCGCTTGCGCGAGTCGGTGAAGCTGCGCATGATCTCCGAAGTGCCCCTCGGCGCCTTCCTCTCGGGTGGGGTGGACAGCAGTGCCGTTGTCGCGCTGATGGCTGGCGTCTCGCAGGCTCCGGTCAACACCTGTTCGATCGGCTTCGACGATCCGGCCTTCAACGAGTCGGCGTTCGCGCAGATGGTGGCGCAGCGCTACCGCACCAACCATCGTCTGGAGATCGTCAAGAGCGACGACTTCGACCTGATCGACACGCTGGCGCGCCTGTACGACGAGCCGTATGCCGACAGTTCGGCCATTCCGACCTACCGGGTCTGCCAGCTGGCGCGCAAGCATGTGACGGTGGCCTTGTCCGGTGACGGCGGCGACGAGTCGTTCGGCGGCTATCGCCGCTATCGCCTGCACCTGATGGAAGAGCGCATGCGCTCCGCCTTGCCGCTGGGCCTGCGCCGCGCCGTGTTCGGCACCCTGGGCAGGCTGTATCCCAAGGCGGACTGGGCGCCGAGGGTGTTCCGGGCCAAGACCACCTTCGAGGGGATCGCGCGCAGTTCGGTGGAGGCGTATTTCCACAGCATGTCGCTGGTGCGCGAGCCGCTGCGCAGCAAGCTGTACTCGCAGTCGTTCAAGTCCGCGCTGGGCGGGTACAACGCCATGGACGTGTTCGACCGGCATGCGGCGCGTGCCCAGACCGACGATCCGCTCGCCTTGATCCAGTACATCGACCTGCACACCTATCTGGTGGGCGACATCAACACCAAGGTCGATCGGGCCAGCATGGCGCACTCCCTGGAGGTGCGCGAACCCCTGATGGACCACGAACTGGTGGAGTGGCTCGCGACCCTGCCTTCCTCGCTGAAGATGCACGATGGCGAAGGCAAGTACCTGTTCAAGAAGGCCATGGAGCCCCATTTGCCCAACGACGTGCTCTACCGGCCCAAGATGGGTTTCGCCGTCCCGCTGGCGCGCTGGTTTCGCGGACCCTTGCGCGAACGCGTGCGCAGTGGCCTGCTCGAAGGTCAACTGGCGGCGTCGGGCCTGTTCAACGCCGCTGCGGTGCGTGAACTGATCGAGCAGCACGAGTCCGGCGCACGCGACCACAGCACGCCCATCTGGACGCTGCTGATGTACGACGCGTTCCTGCGCAATGCCATGGCCTGATGCGGCCAGGCTGATTCGAATCGAACCGCAGGCATGAAGATCCTCTACCACCACCGTACCGCATCGCGCGACGGGCAGTCCACCCACATCGAGGAGATGATCGGAGGGCTGCGCGCCAACGGGCATGTGGTCGAGGAGTGCGCCCCTGCCGTGGGCGACCATGCGCCCTCGGGTGGCAGCGCAGGTTGGGTCGGCCGCCTCAAGGCGGTGCTGCCCAGGCCGTTCTACGAACTGGCCGAACTGGCCTATTCATTGGTGGCCTACCGGCGGCTGGCGCGCAAGATCAGGGAGTGCCGGCCCGATGGCATTTACGAGCGCTACAACCTCTATCTGCTGGCCGGCGTGTGGGCGAAGAAGCGCTTCGGTCTACCGTTCATCCTGGAAGTCAATGCCCCGATGGCGGTCGAGCGTCGTCAATACGGGGGATTGTCGTTTCCCTGGCTGGCCGATTGGGCAGAAGCCTACGTGTGGAAGCAGGCCGACGTGATCCTGCCGGTGACGCAGGTCCTGGCTGACTACATGGTGTCCAGGGGTGTCGAGGCAGCCAGGATTCGTGTCATCCCCAACGCGATCAACAAGCAGCACTACACGAGTCTGCCGACGGCTGATGCCGCCAAGGCGGCGCTCGGTCTCACAGGGCAGGTCGTGGTGGGCTTCACGGGATTCGTCCGTGAGTGGGACCGGCTCGACCGGATCGTGCGCTGGATGGCCCGCCAACCGGCCGGGCACAAGGTACACCTGCTGGTGATCGGCGACGGTCCGGCGCGTGCCGAGATCGAGCAGTGCGCGATCGATCTGGGAGTGCAGGATCACCTGCACTTCACCGGAGTGGTGCCTCGGGCCCGGGTGCCGGCGCTTTCGATGTCGTTTGACATCGCGCTGCAGACCGCTTTGGTCCCGTATGCATCGCCCCTGTGTCTGTTCGAATACCTGGCGTTGTCCAAGGCCATCGTCGCGCCAGACCAGCCCAATCACCACGAGATCCTGGC